>CAXGXL010000046.1:0-13401 GCA_964013555.1 uncultured bacterium | reverse complement strand
TGCCAATGACTTCAGAGCAAATTCTAGCTGTGGGAAGCTTTGATGGGTGTTCTGGAATTCTCATCGCACCTCGCTGGGTTTTGACAGCCTCCCATTGCCGTTTGAGGCGCCGGGATCGTTTTTGTGTTGGCGCGGCTCCTGATGCTCCCAGTACGTGTTTGAGAATCGAGCGGGTTATCAACCACGATGGAAACGACATCGCCTTGGTGGAATTGCGTGAGGAAGCTTCTAACTCCATGGAGGGCATTGTTCCGGTTCCTATATTCACAGGGAGTATGGACCAAACTTGGATTGGCGAGAGGGTGGAAGCGGCAGGGTACGGTCAGATGGAAAATGGAGAATCTGGGGTTCGAAAATTCACTGCTGAGCAGATAACCGAGTTGACCCCAGGTTTGGTAACTATTTTTGGGGACGGCCAGCGTGGGGTGTGTTTTGGTGACTCTGGTGGCCCCCTCATGGCGTTGGAGCTTGACGGGACAGTTCGTGTGGTAGGGGTTTTGAGTTACGGAGACGAGTCTTGCGTTGGCTACGATACTTTCACTCGAGTAGATGCTCACCGTGAGTGGATTGAGTCCTATACCGGCCCCACATTGATTCCCAACGAATCTTGCGGCGAAATAACGACGACCGGACGTTGCCTGGGGAATAAAGCAGTTTGGTGCGAGGGGGAGTTGCTTCAAACGGAAGTTTGTCCCAGCGAAGCGGAATGCGGTTGGGATTCGAATGCAAATGGCTTTCGGTGTATAGAGACTGTTGATCCTTGTGACGGCGTTGATGGGTATGGTGAGTGCGTTGATGGGGTGGCGCATTGGTGCGAATCGGGCGTGCTCAGGGCTCGAGATTGCACCGCTTGTCAGCAGCTTTGCCAAGTGATTGACTCGGCGGTTGGAGTCTACTGTGTTGACGATCCTTGCAAGGGGTTGGATTTGAAGGGGCAGTGCAATGGGATGGTGGTTGAGTGGTGTGACGAGGGCGTCTTTAAATCGAAGAATTGCGAGGATGACGGTAAGGTTTGTGGGTGGTACAACGACGATTATGGCTACGCTTGTATTGAGCCCTGAGTTTGCTGGACCCGAGAGCTAAAAGCGAAAAATGTAACTCGATAAAGATTCCACTTAAAGAGATGGCGGAAACGTAGGGGAATCGAACCCCCCCAGGACGTTCCTCACGCCCCACATTGGTTTTGAAGACCAAGGGCAGCACCAGCCAACCAAACGCTTCCGCGGCCCGAATTAGCATGGGCTTTCCCATATAGCAATCATGTCTCTTCGCTGGTCGCGGCGATTGGGATCTTGAGAAGTTGTTCTATGTAACTACTTGGTAAATTTAGGGTTTGTGCACCTTCAATAAGGAGATTCATATAGGCTTGAGTCGGCAAAGTGGGCTTGGGAGAGCGAAACTCAGGAGTGACTTCATAGATCCAAGCATGGGTTGCAACTCCGGTTTCCAATTGGAAGCACTCTCTTGGAGCGGGAAACCTGGAGTAGCGTGTTGGGTGTCCCTCTTTTTGATCGATGGCGTGTAGGAGTTGGGCGTCCACCTCCAAAATAGCTCCAAGTACTTGGGAATTTTTCTTTTTTTGAATGTTTGCTGCTCCGCCGCTGCGCGCTGGTGACCAGTAGTTCCATACGAGTTCATAATCAACTAGCCGTGCGGGAGCGACGGAAATAAAGGGTGGGCACCCAAAATCATGCAAGCCAAGCCACCGCTTTAAGTCGAGAAGGTTCATATTGGAGCCGTAGGCAAAGATCTTGTGAGCTCGTTTGGTCATAGTGGAGTTTATACCAGCTTTCTTACAATCGCGATCTTTCGTTGACCAATGCCATATTGGGTGGTAGGAGCCCGAACTTCGTTGAAAAAATTCTAGTTTTCCCTCGCGGAGACGCTTGAGGGATTTGAGGCATTTGATGGAAATTGAAGTAGAACAATCAGATAAATTTACCCACAAGCTTTCTGTAACGATTCCTTCAGGGGATGTAGATAGAGCCTTCAACGATAGTTTTAGGAAAGTCGCCAAATCTGCTCGAATTCCGGGATTTCGTCCTGGGAAGATTCCTCGCGGTGTACTTGAAGCTCGGTTTGGAGCTCAGGTTAAGAGCGATGTTTTTCAACAACTTCTTGATTCCTCTCTTCAAGCGGCTTTGATGCAAAAAGAGTTGCAACCGGTAAGTCAACCGAAGGTTGAGCCGGGTACGTTGAATCAGGGAAGTGAGTTCAATTTTACCGCTGAAGTTGAGATTCAGCCTGAAATCGAATTGGTCCAATTCGAAGGTCTTGAGGTCGAAAAAGTAGGCGTTGAGGTAGAGGACTCTGATGTAGAGGATGAACTAAAGCGGGTGGCAGAGCAGTCTGCTCAAGTTGTACCTGTGACGGATCGCGATATTGCCCAAACCGGCGATTTGGTTCAGCTCGATTACGAGGGTTTTGTAGACGAGACTCCATTTGATGGCGGCAAAGCCGAAAACGCCATGCTTGAGGTGGGTGGGGATGGTTATATTCCCGGTTTTGCCGAAGGAATCGAAGGGGCTACGGTTCCCGGAGAGGTTAGTATCGATGTGACTTTTCCCGAAGATTACCACGCGACTGAACTTGCTGGGAAACTGGCAGTATTCAAGATGAATCTAAAGGAGCTAAAGGTTCGCGAGACCCCGACTATCGATGACGATTGGGCCCAGGACATGGGCGAGGAGAGCCTTGAAGCTTATAAAGCAAAAGTTCGTGATGGAATAGAGCAGCGTCGTAAGCATGAAGCCGAAGACCAAGAGAAAAAGAATTTACTTGAAGCGATGGTTCAAGCTAATCCATTTGATGTGGCCCCGAGTATGGTCGAGGAGCAGCTCGATCGGATGGTAGAAGGAGCAGCTCGACAGTTGCAAATGTATACCGGCCAAAAAATGGAATTCTCTGCTGAAGAAATGCAAGGGCTTCGTGATGACCAGCGAGAGCAGGCGGAGTTTCAGGTTCGGTCGGGATTATTGCTTTTGGAGGTTGCGAAGAAGGCGGAGGTTCAGGTTGGCTTTGAAGAAGTTCAAGCTGAAATAAATAAGATGGTCCTCCAAGCTGGCGAGAATGGTGAGCGAGTTCGAGCTCATTACAGTAATCCACAAGAGATGATGCGTCTGCAGTATCGGCTAACAGAAGAAGCTACAATCAACTTTCTTAAAGAGAAATCGACCTTAGGTGCAAAGCGCGAAAGTACTGACGATAAAGAAGGTTAATCCTGCGCAAAAGTCTTGCTACGCATATCACTCTAGACAATAGTGCTATTTAGTTCGTTTTTGAAAGAAACGGTCTGACGAGCCATCGCCGATGGGGGTCGCGGGCCTTGTTTATGAGGAATTCTATGTCATATCTGGTACCAACCGTTGTCGAGTCAACACCTCGTGGTGAGCGTGCGTTCGATATTTACTCGCGTTTACTCAAGGATCGAATTGTTTTTATTGGAACTCCGATTGATGATCATGTTGCGAATTTGGTGATAGCGCAAATGCTTTTTTTGGAGTCTGAAGATCCGGAAAAAGATATTAACGTCTACATCAACTCTCCTGGAGGCTCTGTTACGGCGGGGTTGGCGATCTATGACACGATGCAGTATGTAAAGCCTGAGATTTCAACCCTTTGTATGGGGCAAGCTGCTAGCATGGGGGCCGTTTTGCTGGCTGCGGGAAACAAGGGCAAGCGATTTGCGCTTCCACATTCGCGGGTTATGATTCACCAACCGCTCGGTGGCATGCGTGGCCAAGCTTCGGACATGGAGATCCAGGCTCGTGAAATTCTCAAAATGAAGGAATTGTTGACCAAAATGATCGCTGAGCACGCCGGTCAAGAGTTCGATCGGGTGGCGCTTGATTGTGATCGGGACTATTTTATGAGTGCGATCGAAGCTAAAGAGTACGGTTTGGTGGATAGTGTCGTTGATAAGAAGGAAACTCAGTCGACCGATTCTGACAAAAAGTAAATTATAACAAGTGTTTGGGGTTTTCTTTGCCAAGTTGTGGGATGAACTGGCACTTTGTTTCGACAATGATTATCTTCAGTTCAACCCAATTGAGTCCACTTGGGTATGAAAATGTTAGATAGTAATGATAATGACGGGTTTTGGGCCCACTCCTGAGGAAGTAATACATTGGCTAATAAAAAAGAGCACGGCGGTTCCTTGGTTTGTTCCTTCTGTGGAAAAAGTCAAAAAGAAGTTCGAAAGTTAATCGCAGGCCCCACGGTCTATATCTGCGATGAATGCATCGGGCTTTGCAACGACATCATTGCCGAAGAATTTGAGGCGGAAGAGGCGGAGGAAAAACCTCGGCAGCAGGTCCCTAAGCCGGTTGAAATCAAAAATATCTTAGATAGTTATGTTATTGGTCAGGAGCGCGCCAAGAAGGTTTTGTCCGTAGCGGTGCATAATCATTACAAGCGGATAGACAGTACTATTGGGATGGAAGAAGTTGAGCTGCAAAAGAGTAATATTTTGCTATTAGGCCCAACGGGCAGTGGGAAAACTCTTTTAGCTCAAACCTTGGCGAGAATACTTGACGTTCCCTTTTGTATTGCGGATGCGACCAGTTTAACTGAAGCAGGCTATGTCGGAGAGGACGTTGAAAACGTCATTGTTAATCTATTGCAAGCGGCTGATGGCGATATTGAGAGAGCCCAGCGCGGTATTGTTTATATCGATGAAATCGACAAGATAGCCCGAAAGACCGAGAATCCATCTATTACGAGAGATGTTTCTGGTGAGGGGGTTCAGCAAGCTCTCTTGAAAATTATTGAAGGAACGATGGCTAGTGTTCCTCCAAAGGGGGGACGTAAGCATCCGCAACAGGATTTTCTACAGATTGATACCACGAATATTTTATTTATTTGTGGCGGTGCGTTCAGTGGTCTTGAGCAATTAATCGATAAGCGATTAGGAGCTCAATCAATGGGTTTTGGGGCTACGATTGCTAAAAGAGAGCGACGGTCGTTAGGGGAAACCCTCGGAGAAGTTCGTGGAGAAGATTTGCTGAAATTCGGTTTGATTCCGGAGTTCATTGGTCGCTTGCCAGTTTTAACGACCCTAACTGAGCTTGATGAAGAAGCCCTAGTGAAAGTCTTAACCGAGCCAAAGAATGCTTTAATTAAGCAATATCGCAGGCTCTTTATGATGGATGGGGTTGAACTTACTTTTACTGAAGGTGCGCTTCGGGCGGTGGCTCAATGTGCTATAGAGCGTAAGACGGGGGCCCGGGGTCTTCGGGCTATTTTGGAAGCTGCGATGCTTGATATCATGTACGATATTCCAAGTCAGCCTGATATTCTCGAAGTGGTCGTCAATGAAGAAGTGATCACTCGTCATGAGAAACCGCTGGTTGTCTACCAAGAAGAGAAAAAAGAGGCGAGTTAAGTTCTTAACCAGCTGGTCTTTGAGGAGCTACCGGAAGACCTCATTTTTCATTCCGCGAACAAAAATTTGTCGCTTTAGTTTGTCTACCGGGACAAAGTGGAAGTCAATTCTCGTAAAAGAGCGGTCGGTTCGAAATAAGATACTCTGCGTGATTCGTTCTAGATTCCAGGGAATTTGAATCTTTAGATTTCCATTGGGTAATAGGGTGTAGCTAAGGGGTTTCGCTGGGGAGAAGCCATCGGCCATGGTTAGGCTTCCCGAACAAAGGTTTTTCCCTTGAATTTCAATCGCATCAAAGAAGGTGTTTTTTTTGGGAAAGGGTTGTCCCAATTGCCAGAGCAAAACCCCCTCGGCGGTCAAAAGCGCCTCAATTAGAGGAATTCCCGTAGTTGGACATTTCGTTGTTTTTGAAATTACCTTTTTGCTCTGCTCTGTTTGCGGGTTGGAAGCCGAAGGGGTTGATTTGGTGCAGTAAAGGCCCGTGGCGGCCATAACTATGCAAAGAAACGTCTTTTTCGCACCGACCATGGTTAGTTTTCTACTTGGACCCATCCGGGAAAGCAAGTACCCCATATAATGTCTATCAAGGGCTTGCGGACTAGGCGTTGCATGACTAAATTCACTTTGATCTTCTTTTCATTGTATTTAGGGCGATGAATCAAGCAGATCTGAGCGCGGGTAACTGCGCCTTCGTGATATAGTAGATCTTCAGTAGGTTACGAATGCCCACTCGAAGAAGTTTGATAGATAGAGAGTTAAGCTACAATGAGCAGTACATCCGAGAGCCGATTGCTTCCCCTCCTCCCCCTCCGAGATATTGTCGTTTTCCCGCATATGATGGTTCCTCTATACGTCGGCCGTGCCACTTCCATCAGTGCGGTTGAGGAGGCGATGAGAGGAAATCGAGAGATTATTTTAGCTGCGCAGAAAAAGGCTAAGACTGATGCCCCCAATGCCGAAGATATCTATAAGATTGGTACCATCGGGCAGATTATGCAGCACATCAAGCGACCCGATGGCACGGTGAAAATTCTTGTAGAAGGCCGAAGTCGAGTCGAAATTAAGCGCTTTGTCGAAAACGAGCGTTTTTATCTGGTTGAAGCCGAGCCTATTGACGATCTTGTTGGTGACGAGGTGAGTGAGATAGAAGCGCTTGACCGCACTGTTCGTGAGATTTTTGAGAGATACGTGCGAATGTCTAAACGTCTTCAGCCCGAACTTCTTTCGAGTGTTCGTGAGATCGCAGATTTAAGTCGTTTGGCGGATACTATTATAGCGCATTTGCCGATTAAGCACCCGGATAAACAAAGTATGCTTGAGCTCTTTGACCCGGCCAAGCGTCTCGAGCGCCTCTATGAATTGATGCAGTCCGAATTGGAGATTTTGGAGGTTGAGCGCAAGATTCGAACTCGGGTGAAGAAGCAAATGGAGCGTTCTGAAAAAGAATACTATCTCAACGAACAGATGCGAGCCATTCAAAAAGAATTGGGCGAGCGGGATGAATTCAAATCTGAACTTTCCGAATTAGAAGAGCGATTGAGTCAAACGGATTTACCCGAGGAAGCTCGCGCTAAAGTCAAAAAGGAACTAAAGAAACTTAAGTTGATGGCACCTATGAGTGCTGAAGCTACGGTGGTGAGAAATTATATCGATTGGTGTTTGGCCCTTCCTTGGAATACGTTTAGTGAGGATTTGCTCGATCTGGGTAAGGCTGAGACGATTCTGGACGAAGATCACTATGGCCTGAAGAAACCGAAAGAGAGAATTCTTGAGTATTTAGCTGTTCACAAATTAGTGGAGAAGCTAAAAGGACCGATTCTTTGTTTAGTCGGACCACCGGGGGTAGGTAAAACTTCTCTTGCTCGCTCTATTGCGCGGGCAACTGGCCGCGAATTTGTTCGCGCCTCCTTGGGCGGTGTAAGGGATGAGGCTGAGATTCGTGGTCATCGTCGGACCTACATAGGTGCGATGCCTGGGAAATTAATTCAGAGCCTCAAGAAAGCTGGAACCTCCAACCCGGTCTTTCTTCTCGACGAAATCGACAAATTATCGAGTGACTTCCGTGGCGATCCGGCTTCGGCGTTGTTGGAGGTTTTAGATCCTAATCAAAATCATACATTCAATGATCACTATCTAGACATGGATTACGATCTCTCACGGGTAATGTTTATCTGTACGGCTAATAATATGCAGGGGATTCCGTTGCCGCTCCAAGACCGCCTGGAGATTATAAGAATCGCGGGTTATACGGAGCAGGAGAAGATGGCGATTGCCTCTCGGTATTTAATTCCAAAGCAAAAAGAAGATAATGGCGTTGCGGATGTAAAAATTGCCTGGAAAGATACTGCGACTCGAACCATTATCCAGCTTTATACCCGCGAAGCGGGGGTGAGAACTCTGGAGCGTGAAGTTGCTTCCGTATGTCGAAAAGTGGCCCGGGATGTTGTGATGAATACGAGTGATGAAGAACTCAATTTCACCATCACTCCGTCGAAAGTCAAAAAGTACTTAGGAATTCCCAAATTCAGAACGAATACCCGCGAAGAGGAGCCGGAAATAGGAATGGCTACGGGGCTCGCATGGACCCAGGTTGGCGGCGAAATTCTTCAAATTGAGTCCGGAATTATGCCTGGTCGTGGCAAGTTGATTATTACCGGAAAACTCGGCGACGTGATGCAAGAATCTGCACAGGCCGCGGTGAGTTATGCGCGCTCTAGAGCCACCTCTTGGGGATTACGTCACGATTTTTATCAGAGTGTTGATATGCATATTCATGTTCCCGAGGGAGCTATGCCCAAAGATGGGCCTTCTGCGGGCATAACGATGTGTACAGCTCTAGTGTCGGCTTTGACGAAAATTCCCGTTCGTCACGATATTGCGATGACGGGAGAAATTACTTTAAGGGGGAACGTTCTTCCAATTGGGGGCCTCAAAGAAAAGGCTTTGGCTGCTCATCGGGCCGGAATTTTTGAGATTATCATTCCGGCAGATAATGAAAAAGATCTGGAAGATATTCCGAAGTCTATTGCGAAGGTGATGAGTTTTTACCCAGTCAAACACATCGATGAGGTCTTACGACATTCCTTGTATCTCGATGATCCTACCCAACTTTTTGCTGGTCCTCGCTCGGAATTCCAATTGGATTTACTCTATCGTCCCGAAGAGGAAGAACGCTCAGATTCGGAGGATGATTTGCATCCCAATTCGCATTGATGGGATTTGGAGCGTTGGCATTGGGCAGGTAATGAGAGCGCTTAGTCCTCAGAAGCTCGTAGTTGAACTCCCGTGGTTTCTGGTTCCTGAAGCTTTGGGCCATTGGCGCTCGTAAGTTCTTCTTGGTTGAGCATGGAGCCCGATTCTATGGCTTGTGGATTTTGGCTCTTAAATCCAGCCCGGTCACGAATTTCTTGGGCTGCAGATTCACTTAGAACTCCGATATTGACCGCGCGCAGGAGAATTGGCGACAAGAGTGATTTCGCCTCTTGCTCGCGCTTTAGCATTTCGGCTTGTTCTCTCGACTTCAAAGAGGCTTCCTTATCTTCTTTGGCATTGTGCTCGATGCTTTCCGCCCAGCCCCGAAGCATGGCCATGATTCCTTCGTGTTGGCTTGATAAAATGGCGCTTGCCAATTCTATAGGAAGATCAGTATAGCGAATGGCAGGGCAGGATTCCTGAATTATTGCAAGCAGTTGGCCGCGAGAGGTGGAGTCGCCAACCTCGATAGCGCCCGTCCGGAGTTGATTAAAGAGCTCTCGTCGAGGATCTGTTTCTGATAGCTTTTCGATTTGCTCGGAGCGCAACAAATTGTGCGATGGCGCAATTGGTGAGGTTTTTGAGTGCATTTCTGAATTGGACATAGTCTTGGCCATACACCAACAAACGCAATCTAGGTTATAATTCTTCAATTTTATGGACGAAAAGACCATCTCGAAGTTTGGGTTCAAACCAAGTACTTTTCGGCGGCATTACTTCTTGGGCGTCGGCAATCGCGAACAAGTCGCCTATGGCCGTTGGATGCATTTTGAAAGCCACCGCCCATTGTCCACTCTCGACCCGTTTCTCCAACTCGCTGTCTCCTCGAATTCCACCAACAAAGTCGATTCTAGTGTCGCGACGCGGATCTTGAATTCCCAAAAGCGGTGTCAAAATTTGCTCTTGGAGAAGGCTTACATCTAGTCGGCTTACTGGATTTTGCGCATCATAACTACCGTCCCGTACTTTGAGGGTGTACCATTGATTATCCAGGAGCATCCCAAACGTCTTGGGGCTCGTAGGACTTTTAACGGTTTCAATATCAACTACTTGAGCGAGCTGATTGAGAAACTCCTCCTTCGTTTTCCCGAGGAGGTCCTTGACCACTCGGTTGTATCCCATGATGAATAGTTCATTTTCCGGAAAAGAGACGGCGAGAAATCGCTGCGACTCCGGGTGAGACTCTCCATGCCGATCTCGATGAAGAGCCGCAATACGACTGGCTGCCGCTGATCGATGGTGACCGTCAGCGATATAGATGGGACCCAATTCTTCGAAGGCTCCTACAATGGCTGCGATATCCTTTTGGGAGTCGATTACCCATAAGCGATGCCTGATTTCATCGTCCGCCACAAAATCTACCAGAGGTGCCTGCTGGGTGATGGTTTCCACGGTTTCCTCAAGGGTGGCGTGGTGCCGATGGGCCAAGAATACCGTGCCCGACTGAGCATTCATTGCGTCTATATTTTTTACTCGATCATCTTCCTTGGTGGGGCGGGTAAATTCGTGTTTCCGCACTAGGTTTGTATCGTAATCTTTCACAGAGGCACAGCAGACGATTCCTGTTTGAGTTCTGCCGGCCATGGTAAGTGCGTAGGCATACAAACATGGTTTTTCATCCTCTAGTAGAGCACCCTCTTGTAGAAGTTGGTTTAATGCGACTGCGCCTTGGGTGTAAACCCTATCATCGTAGGGGTCGAGCGAATCGGGTAAGTCAATCTCGGGCTTGGTCACGTGCAAAAAGGAGAGGGCATTTCCGTGAGCCAGTGATTTTGCTTCTGCGCGATTAACAACGTCATAAGGAACTGCGGCAACCTGGGCGGCTAGTTCATTTCTGGGGCGCAGAGCTCGAAAAGGGTGAATTGTGGCCATGGCTCACTCCTAAATTAGGGTTAATTATCAAATCGCTTAATTGAATTAATTAGAACTGGCTCTGCAGGAACGTCTCGCATTCCGGGAGGAAGCGCTGCTTCGCACACTCCCCCCGCAGCTGAACTGGGGCATTGAGTTTGAACGCCCGCTATTTTATCCACGATTTCCATACCTTGGATAACATAGCCAAAGACGGCGTAACCATATTTGCGCGGCTCTTTGCCGCGATGGTCAAGACGCGTGTTATCAATCAAATTGATGAAGAATTGGCTGGTGGCGGAGTTAATCTGCGAGGTGCGTGCCATGGCGACAGTTCCTCTTTTATTGCTCCAGTTGTTGTTATGAGCTGCTTCGTTGGTTACCGGCGTTTTGAGCCCTTTTTGCTTTTGTAGGTTCTTAAGATACCCCCCACCTTGAATCATGAAGTTGGGAATCACGCGGTGAAAAATGGTACCTTCATAGAATCCGGCGTCCACATATTTTAGGAAGTTCTTAACGGTAGCCGGCGCACGGGTCGGATCTAATTCTAATGCGATCTCTCCCATGGTGGTGTCTACGATTATGATGATTCCACCTTTACTCTTGGCTTTGAGGGCTTTGCTGGCTTGTTCTTTTTCGTCGTCGGAGCATCCTGAAAAGACCAGTGAAAGTCCTAAGAAGAGTGCAATGAAATATGGCATTTGTTACCTCCCCAAGTTGTTGTATTCAAAGGGTTCCATAGCGAACCCCTTTCCCCAGTGCAATGAATTCCCGACAACCCGTGTTGCGGCAAGAGGGCTTTAGAGCCGTGGCAGCTGAATCTGTGGCTCTTCGGGGTGGGGGCGGTAGAGAATAATTGTATGGCCAATCAATCCGCAAAGATGAGATTCACTTTGAATCGCGATTTGCTCGGCCATTTTCATTTTGTCTTCTGGCTCTCGCAAACGAACTTTGATCAACTCATGGGCCAAGAGGGATGCATTGATGCTATTGATGACCCCTTCGGTAATTCCCGATTGACCAATCAAGACCATTGGCTTGAGGTGGTG
Organism: uncultured bacterium; assembly: GCA_964013555.1. Classification (GTDB taxonomy): domain Bacteria; phylum Myxococcota; class XYA12-FULL-58-9; order XYA12-FULL-58-9; family JABJBS01; genus CAXGXL01. The sequence continues at coordinate 1,866 of CAXGXL010000046.1, read as the reverse complement.
GGCTTTAGCACGCAAAAATTTCTTATGGCTACTGGGGAGTTCTCTTTTTTTCTGCGACTTAGACATGATGCTTCTTCACGGTAAACTCAATTAATTGGGAGGTCTTGTACTTGAGCTACGTGAGTCCTGCAATCTAATTGGGTGCCGCTTGACCCCGACCTCGACCCCGTTTAGCGCGCCCGGCTGGTTTTTCGATCGCATTGGGGACCTCGGCCGCAGCTTTTTGGTCTGGGGTTACTTCGGCCGTGTTGGGTGGTACCAGGCCAAAATGAAGCAGGATGCGCTCTTCTATTGTCTTGGTAAGTTCCTTATTTTCTTTAAGGAATTGGCAGGATTGTTCCCGTCCCTGGCCAATGCGCTCTCCTTGATGGGAATACCACGAGCCCGCTTTATCGATAATTCCCAGATCGGTTCCCAAGTCGAGGATATCGCCGATCTTATTGACCCCAACTCCGTATAGAATATCAAATTCGTGCTCTCGAAAGGGTGGGGCTAATTTATTTTTTACTATCTTCACACGGGTTTTATTTCCCAACACTTTATCGCTATTTTTGATGGTTCCAATTCGACGAATATCCATTCGAATGCTGGAATAGAACTTGAGAGCGTTACCACCTGTGGTGGTCTCGGGGCTGCCAAACATAACCCCAATCTTCATTCGAATTTGGTTAATGAAGATCACGCAAGTTCGGCTTTTAGAAATAATTCCCGTGAGTTTACGTAGGGCTTGGCTCATTAAACGAGCTTGGAGTCCCACGTGGGCATCGCCCATTTCGCCTTCTATTTCCGCTCTTGGCACTAGAGCGGCGACTGAGTCGATAACTAAAACATCTATGGCATTAGAGCGAACCAGCATTTCGGCAATTTCGAGAGCTTGCTCTCCTGTGTCGGGTTGAGAGACTAAAAGGTCATCGGTATTAACACCTAATTTTCGCGCGTACGAAACATCAAGGGCGTGTTCGGCATCAACAAAGGCAGCTACCCCATTGCCTTTTTGAGCCTCCGCTAGAACATGAAGAGCTAAGGTTGTTTTACCGCTGGACTCTGGCCCGTAGATCTCGACAATTCTACCTCTTGGAAGGCCGCCAATGCCAAGGGCTACGTCAATTCCGATGGAACCGGTGGAGATGGTTTCAATATCGGCACTAATGGAATCCCCCTCTCCCAGGCGCATAATCGCACCTTTGCCGAACTGTTTTTGAATTGAACCAACTGCGAGTTCAATTGCTTTATCCCTATTCATTCCGTTGTTGCCTGCCATTTTCCCACTCCGATATGTTGTTTAGGCCCTACTTTGACGACCTATTTGGTTTTTTTTTGTGGCTCAACGTGCCCCGATAAAGGCTTCGTATACTGAACAGATGTCTATGTCCAGCTTTCTATTTATATTGCAGGTCCCTCTGACAAGAAGTTCCCTTTTGCAACGGTCGTTTTGGCTAAATTTGGCGTTGAATCCTGGCCTTAACTTTCAAGAGAACTCTCTAAGGGGCGAAAGACCGGTGCTTTAATATTTGTTTACGCTCAACCCAATTGGCGCTGCACTTGGGTTTTACTTTTTATTTTGAAATCTAACCCTTGGGTCAATAAATTTATGGTTATCCAGCCTGGTCGAAGTACGTATGAAATACAATTCGGGCGAGTTTTTCTCCTGACCAATAAAGCAAAAGTCACCCGAAGAAAAAATGGTGAGAGGCCATAAAGCAGGCAAGATTTACTATTAAGCTCGGTTATCGGAGCAGGTGAGTTAGGGCTTTTTTGGTTCCAACAAAAATTTTCAGGCCGATTTTTTGAAAATTTCTTTTAGAACGAGCAATATGTTAAAAGCTCGACGTTAGTAAGCTTGCTCCGTCGATGGGAGAAATCGTG
>CAXGXL010000045.1:0-13417 GCA_964013555.1 uncultured bacterium | reverse complement strand
CGCTTGCTGATGTGTCTTTAATCATTACGCTCTGTGGTTCGGTTACCCACGAATGCCCGACTGTGGTGGGTAAGGAGACCTGGTGTTGGGGGAAGGAAGATCCAGCTTCTGCTCAAGGTAGCGACCTTGAAAAGGTTCAGGTGTTTCGAGAAATTAATGACGCCATCCGGTGCCGAATTCACGAGTTGGCACTCGAATTAGTCTCTTAGGGCTTCAGAGTGAATGATTTTATTTTCGGCTTTGGCATTTAGCCCTAGCTTCACCATGGCCCGAGCTAGATCACGAGCATTGATCGAAGTGTATTTTGCACTGAGTTTTTTGCCGCCAAGTTTGCTAGCTGCAGATAAGACTGAATCACTTAGAATAGCTCCAAACCGTTCAAGAGGTCGACTCTCCGCTCGGTCGGGGCCCGTAATGAAGCATGGCTGCACAATGGTGTAAGGAAGGCGGCTCTCAATCAGATATTGTTCGGTTTTCCACCTGGCTTGCATATAGGCTCCTGGTGCGTTCTTGGAGACTCCGAGGGCTGATAGATAGATAAAGCGGGCTTGGGGGGCAAATTGGCTGGTTGCATCAATTAGCATTGCAGTATAGCCGTAATCGATCTTGTCGTAGGTTTCAGGAGCTTTGGGGCTTCCGAGGTGTTTGTTGTTCCGGGCCCTTTTCTTTGTTGTTCCCAAAAGAGCGAAAACAAGGTCTGGCTTTATATTATTGATGCTCGTTGCAATGGCTTTTGGATCCCACTTCGCAGCATTAACTTCAGCGCCAAGCTCTTTGAATTGGGTTTGCCACTTTGTTAGTTGGGCGGAGTCGGGGCGAATATGGGCGATTGTGTGGATCTCATTGCGCAGCAGTTCTTTGACTATTTCTTGTCCTGTATAGCCGGTGGCTCCTGCCACAAATGCTTTAATTGTCATTTATTCTGCCTGCTCTAAGATTTCATTGAGAAGTTGGTCCGCTACATCTCTCTTGGATAGATTGGGAAGAGTGCGCGGTGCTTTTTTGGGGGTAATAAAGGTTACTGTATTGGTGTCCACCCCGAAACCGGCTCCCTCAAGGGTGATGTCATTTGCAACAATGAGACTAAGGCCCTTGCTGCGTAATTTCTTGCGAGCATTGTCTAAAAGATTTTCGGTTTCGGCTGCAAAGCCCACGGTAAAACAATGCTGACACTTGGCTTGGAGACTCTGAAGAATATCAGGGTTCGTTTCGAGTTCGAGGGTCATCCTGGTGGCTGTTTTCTTCAATTTTTGTTCGAGTACGTGCTTAGGCCGGTAATCACCAGGCGCTGCGGCCATAATGAAGACATCGCATTGGGGAACAATCGAGTCGCATGCATTGAGTAATTCACGGGTGGTTTGAATACGGGTAAGCTGCACCCCTTGTGGTGCGGGGAGTTGGGTCGGACCAGAGACTAAATGAACGGTTGCACCTCGTGCTGCAGCCCGCTCGGCGATAGCGTAGCCCATTTTTCCGCTTGAATGATTGGTGATAAACCGGACCGGATCGAGTGATTCTCGAGTAGGCCCCGCGGTTACCAACAGGGTTTTGCCTACCCAATCCGAAGGACTTAATGTGTAGGCAATCTTATCGAAAAGCGCTTGGGGCTCCATCATGCGACCGTGGCCGACTCGACCTGAAGCCAGCGCTCCGATTTGTGGAGCGGCAATCGTAGCGCCCCGAGCTGTCAGGGTTTCAAGGTGTGCTACCGTTGCTGGGTTTTTCCACATTCCATCCTCCATTGCCGGGGCGATAAGGAGTGGAGCAGGAGTAGAGAGAGCGATAGCGCAAAGTGGGTCGTCTGCAAGGCCCATTGCGATTTTGGCTATGGTATTGGCAGTAGCGGGAGCAACAACAATGATGTCAGCGCGATGAGCCATTTCAACGTGCCCAATCTCCCCTGATTGGGCAGAGGACCATAGGCTGGTGATAGCTCGGTGTCCGGTAAGTGCAGAAAAGGAGAGCGGCCCAACAAATCGAGAGGCGCTTTGGGTCAACACTGAAAATACTTGAGCGCCGGCATCGGTTAAGAGTCGGGTAAGGTAAATTGCTTTATAAGCGGCAATACTGCCAGATACGCCTAGTATGATGACTTTGTCTTTTAACATGATAATCGATTAAGACTTATCGAGGAATTCCGGTGTGGTAAAGGCTAGTAAGGGGCGACGTGGGGCCATGTGACCTTTGGGACAAGTGATTCGAAATCCGGACGCTAGATTTGGCTTGGCCTTGCATTTTAATGCTAGGAAGGCCCCAAATAAGGGGAAAAAATGCTTTAGGGCCCTCTTTTGCTGAATCTTGGTCACTTTTTTTTGTTGAGCTGAGCATTTTGCTAGAAGAATAGTCATTTTTGGGATGCAACGAGAGGGATCTGTGGTATCGAAATTCACATGATGGAGTACGAATTATGGGATTGATGGATTTTCTGGGAAGTGGCCCACTTAGTGAGAAGAAAGTTCAAAAAATCGTGAAGTTGGCTACCAATCCATTTGCTCAGCCAGATGTGCGAGTAAGGGAGATGACCCGTTTGATCGAGGACGGTGGAGAAGCTGCTCTTAACGGATTACTTCGACGCTTTGCGGTTAATTCCAATGGGCATATCGCTGATGAAGACGAAAAGAAGTGGCTTGAAGGTCAGTTGGTTGAGATCGGCAACCCCGCAATTTTTCCACTTCAGCGCTATATTTGCTCAGAGAAACAATTGACCTATGCACTTAGAGCCTATCGGCGGCTGGTCGATGATGAAGAGGCGGTTCGAATGTTCATCGAAGCTCTTCAAAAGCATGGTCCGGAAAGTTATCGTGAAGTCGATGCTAAGTTGCAGCTGGTTTGGCAATTGTCCGAGGATTTGGATGACCCTCGGGTTCTGAGTGCCTTGATTCCGTTTTTAAAGGACCACAGTGACGACATTAGGTGGGCGGTGATGGATTTGGTAACCAAGCGTGAGGAGGAAGGGCAATTGGGTGAGGAGCTGCGAACTCAGGTGGCAGGTGAGTTAAGTGATATTATTTTTGATGACACCTCAGGCCCGAGAATAGCCCGAAGGGCTGCGGAGATTATGTCGGCAAATACATGGAAAATGCTCGGTGAAGACCTAACGTTGCCTCTTTTATTAGGTGAGGATTATTTTATCGATAAAAAGCGTTACTTGCGGGTCAGGGCAAAACGCAACTCTCTTAGCTAGGCTCTCTATAGATGGGACTCAATAGTTTGAGTCCTTGCGTCTCTTTTTTCTTGACGCCCTTATCGAGTATGTGCGAAACGGCTTTTGAAGTCGTGGGACTCCTTTCACGGCGGACTTCACAAAACCAAGTGTCTTGCAGTATTACGGGGATGGTTCCCGCTGCGAATCTTGGCTGATCCACTAGAGTAACGTTGTTTAACAACACCCCCTATATAGGGCTATTTCCGTACAAAGTCAGAGGCAAACCCCATGAGTGATAATGAGATTATCAATCTAAACGAGCTAAAAAAGATGAAACCCCACGAGTTGGCAAAATATGCTGCCAAACTCAGTATCGACGGGGTTGCTGGTATGCGAAAGCAAGATATCATTTTTGCTATTTTGCAGGCACAAACAGAAAAAGGCGGTTCAGTCTACTCAGAGGGTGTTCTTGAAACTTTGCCTGATGGGTTTGGGTTTCTAAGAGCTCCGGACTACAATTACCTTCCGGGGCCTGACGACATTTATGTTTCCCCCTCACAAATTCGACGCCTTCACTTGCGAACCGGCGATACCGTCGCTGGGCTCATTCGTCCCCCTAAAGAGGGGGAGCGCTATTACGCAATGCTGAAAATTGAGAAGGTGAATTTTGAGGCTCCTGAAAAGTCTCGGCAGAAGATTTTCTTCGACAACTTGACCCCTCTTTATCCAACCGAGCGGTTTGTTATGGAGAACGATCCGGCGGATATGTCCACACGGATTTTGGATCTCTTGGTTCCTATTGGTAAAGGGCAGCGAGCATTGATTGTTTCACCTCCGCGGGCAGGTAAAACGGTTTTCTTGCAAAATGTTGCTAAAGCGATTTCAACGAATCACCCTGATGCATGGCTTATTGTCCTTTTGATTGATGAGCGTCCAGAAGAAGTTACGGATATGCAGCGTGGTGTTCGTGGTGAAGTTATTAGCTCTACTTTTGATGAACCTGCTCAGCGTCACGTACAAGTAGCTGAGATGGTTATCGAAAAAGCTAAGCGATTGGTTGAGCATGGCCGTGACGTCATTATTCTTCTCGATTCAGTTACTCGCCTCGCACGTGCCTACAATACGGTTGTCCCGCCTTCTGGAAAGATTCTTTCCGGTGGTGTTGACTCCAATGCTCTGCATAAGCCTAAACGTTTTTTCGGAGCAGCACGGAATGTTGAAGAAGGGGGCTCACTGACAATTATCGGAACGGCATTGGTGGATACTGGTAGCCGGATGGATGAAGTCATTTTTGAAGAATTCAAAGGCACTGGAAACAGTGAGTTGCATCTCGATCGGAAGTTGATGGAAAAGCGGATTTTCCCATGTATGGATATTAACCGCTCTGCCACTCGTAAAGAAGAGCTGCTCTTGGAGACAGGAGTGCTCAATCGCGTTTGGATTCTTCGTCAGCTTCTGCATCCGTTAAATGTCATCGATTCGATGGAGTTTTTGATATCAAAAATGAAGAACACGAAAACCAACCAGGAATTTCTTGACTCCATGGGTTCGTAGTTCAGTTCGAAAAAATGCAATTTTCCCAGCGCGACATGTTGAGTTTTAGCATGTCGCGCTTTTTTTTTGCTCTTTGTGGCGTCGTCTCTTAGGCGTTTGTAATTTTATGACGCGCCGAGTCATGACAGGAAAAGTGCGGGTCACTTGGAGGAATGCGTTGGGCGGGTTAGTATGAATAGCCTAAGCGCTTGCGTTTAGGACTAGAGGGCAAAAACCCGAATGTTGTTGGGAGTCGGAGTTTCATGGCGCGCTTAGGTGAATTGCTTGTACGTGAGAACTTAATTACGGTTCATCAGTTGCAGACTGCTCAGGAGGGGCAGAGGCTTAATGGCGGGCGATTAGGGGCTGAATTGATCAAGCAAGGTGTGCTCGATGAGAGTCAACTTCTTGATATATATTGCAAACACTATCAGGTTCCCCGTTTAAACCTAGATGAATTTCAAATCGATCCGAAAATCATAGAGATTCTTCCAGAGGAAGTCGCTACCAAACATCAAGTTGTTCCGGTTCACCGGGCCGCACAGTCTTTGGTTGTTGCGATGACAGATCCCTCTAATATTTTTGCCATCGATGATATTAAGTTTCTCACCGGGTACAACGTTGAGGTAGTCGTAGCAACCGAAACTCAAATCGCCAGAACCATAGACAAGTACTATGGTGCTGGCTCTCAGGCTTCTTTTAACGATGTCATGAAGGACTTCGATGAGGCTGACATTGAGTTTGCGGTAGATGAAGAAGCGGTCAATGTTCACGATCTGGAAAAGAGTGCCGAAGATGCTCCAGTCATTAAGCTGGTGAACCTCATTTTGATCGATGCCATTAAGCGTGGGGTATCGGATATTCACATTGAACCCTATGAAAAAGAATTTCGAGTGCGTTACAGAATAGATGGAGCCTTATATGAGGTAATGAAACCGCCTCTTAAGCTAAGAAACTCTGTTATCAGCCGCTTGAAAATTATGAGCGCACTCAAAATTGAAGAACGAAGGCTTCCGCAAGATGGTCGAATCAAACTTAAGCTCGGAAAGGGGCGCGAGATGGACTTTCGTGTCTCTGTTTTGCCGACGCTTTTCGGGGAGAAGGTTGTTCTTAGGCTATTGGACAAATCCAGTCTTCAATTGGATATGACCAAATTGGGTTTTGAACCGGATGCCTTAAGAGATTTCAAGCACGGGATTCACCAACCGTACGGAATGGTTTTGGTTACGGGGCCAACTGGTTCAGGAAAAACCACCACGCTTTATTCTGCTTTGACCGAGTTAAATAAGATTACGGAGAATATTTCTACCGCTGAAGATCCGGTGGAGTTTAATCTTACTGGCATAAACCAAGTTCAAATCAACGACGGAATTGGTTTGAACTTCGCCAATTCGCTGCGTAGTTTCCTACGTCAAGATCCTGATATAATCATGGTCGGCGAAATTCGAGATTTCGAAACCGCGGAGATAGCAATTAAAGCGGCATTGACGGGGCACCTGGTGTTGTCTACGCTCCACACCAACGACGCCCCATCGACGGTGTCCAGGCTCCTGAACATGGGCATTGAACCATTTCTCATTACTGCTGCTCTCAATGCGATTGTGGCGCAGCGTTTGGCCCGGAGAATTTGCGAAGAATGCAAGGAGCCAGTAGAAGTTAGTGCACAGAGCTTTCAAGATATTCAGGTACCCGAGGAGCAAATGGGCTCATTTCAAGCATACCGAGGCAGGGGATGTTCTCGATGTTCCGAGACGGGGTTCAAAGGTAGAGTAGCAATTTATGAGGTGATGCTAGCAAGTGATGGACTCAAAGAAATGGTACTCAATGGTGCGTCTACCGGCGAGCTTAAGAAGGAAGCGGTGCGACTTGGAATGCGGACGCTTCGCCAATCTGCGGTACAAAAAATGGTGGAAGGCACTACCACCGTTGATGAGGTTGTTCGAATTTCCGCGGCGGATTGATATGGGGTTGGGAAACGGTATAGGCAGTCAAGGAAAGATATATGGCTGAAGTAACTCAAGCAAATGGATTGAAAGCAGGTCACGAGGTTTCTCTTCGGATATTGCTCAAGACGATGATTGAGCAGCGAGCCTCTGATCTTCATCTTTCTGTGGGATCTCCTCCGCAGCTTCGCATCGATGGTGAACTTGTTCCGCTTCGCACCGCACCGTTGACTTCCGCGGATACTCAGCGGCTTTGTTTTTCGATTTTGACCCAAGACCAGCGGGCTAAATTTGAGGAGATTCTAGAATTAGATCTCTCCTTTGGACTTCGCGATTTGGCACGATTTAGAGCCAATTTATTTATGCAGCGCGGTGCTATTTCTGCTGCATTTAGGCAGATACCGTTTGATATTCGAAATTTAACCGCCCTAGGTGTGCCCGATCCGATATCCGGTCTCTTAAAGCGAAGACAGGGCCTAATCTTGGTTACGGGACCGACGGGGAGCGGAAAATCGACTACTCTGGCTTCGATGGTAGATCAGATAAATTCTGAGCAGCGTGGGCACATCATTACCATAGAAGATCCAATCGAATTTTTGCATCAGCACAAAGGGTGTTTGGTGAATCAAAGAGAACTTGGTGCTGATACATTGAGTTTTGCAGCGGCCTTAAAGTATGTGCTGCGGCAAGATCCGGATGTCGTTCTAATTGGTGAACTGCGTGATTTAGATACGATCGAAGCAGCCTTGACGATTAGTGAGACAGGCCACCTAGCTTTGGCGACGCTGCATACCAATTCCGCAGTGCAGACCATTAATCGGATCTTGGATGTTTTTCCCGCCCATCAGCAAGCGCAGATCAGACAAGTTTTATCGTTTGTTCTGGAGGGGATTCTCAGTCAGCAATTGCTGCCTAAGATTGGTGGTGGGCGGGTGATGGCTTCAGAACTTCTGATAACCAATTCGGCGATTCGAAATTTAATTCGTGAAAACAAGATTCATCAGATCTACTCTCAGATGCAAGTCGGCCAATCTCGTAATGGGATGCAGACAATGAATCAATCATTGTATGACTTGGTGAATCGAGGAGTGGTAACATCCGAAAACGCACTTCGGAGAAGTTCGGAGCCAGAGGAGCTTCTAACTTTGATTCGAGGAGCCAGCAATTGACTAAGGACTAGGTGGCGCTATGGCAGAATGGGCATGGCAAGCGAAGACTCGAATAGGGGAGCTTCGAACCGGTGAAATGGATGCGGTTTCGGTTGAGGTTGTTAGGCAGCGTCTGCGCGCCCAACAGCTGCAAGTTATTAGGATAAAGAAGAAGCCGAAAGAATACCATCTTCGGCTGCCTGGCTCTACTGGCGTTACAAGTCGAGATCTCATGGTTTTTACTCGTCAGTTTGCGACTATGATCGATGCCGGATTGCCGATGGTTCAATGCTTGGATATCCTTGGGGGGCAGAGTGAGAACCCTGAATTCAAGAAGATAATTGGTAGCGTTAAGGCCACCGTTGAATCCGGCTCAACTCTTGCCGATGCACTAAGAAAACACCCTAAGGTATTTAATCGACTTTTCGTCAATCTTGTGGACGCGGGTGAGACCGGAGGGATTCTAGAAAATATTCTAAATCGCCTGGCAGAGTACATCGAAAAGAACCAAAAACTCGTCAAACAAATCAGAGGGGCTTTGATTTATCCGGCTACGATTTTATTTTTCTCGTTTATCGTTACTGTCATCCTTCTCGTTTACGTTATTCCTGTTTTTCAGGCGATGTTTTCCGATTTCGGACAAGTACTTCCCGGTGCAACTCAGTTGGTGGTGAATTTAAGCGAAGGCACTAGAGCCAATATTCATTGGGTGCTAGCTGGCTTGGGGGGTCTTTTTTTTGGAGTCTACTCTCTGTACAAGAGTTCAAAAGGCAGACTTTTAATTGACGAGTTTCTGTTGGAAGCCCCGATTGTCGGGCCTTTGATCAAGAAAGTCGCTGTGGCTAAATTCGCTAGAACTTTAGGGACCATGCTCGCCTCTGGAGTTTCGATTTTAGAGGCTCTCGATATTGTAGCCGCCACTTCCGGAAACATGGTGATTGAGAATGGTTTACGACGCGTGAAGGAGAAGATCAGCGAAGGAAAGTCAATGTCTGCTCCTTTAGGAGAAATCAAAGCGTTTCCACCTATGGTGGTTCAGATGGTCACGGTGGGGGAGTCCACTGGTGCCCTGGATGTAATGCTATCCAAGATCGCTGATTTCTACGATGACGAGGTAGACTCTGCTATTTCTACAATGATGGCCTTGCTCGAGCCGCTTATTATGGCTCTCCTTGCGATTATTTTAGGGGGCCTGGTTGTTTCCATGTACTTACCCGTCTTCACCATGGCAGGAAACATCGGATAGAGCAGTTCGTGAGTTCCCCGGTCGCTTGACGAGGTGTGATTTTGGCTCAATCGAGTGCTTATATCGAACGCCCGCTTACTTGGGAGGCTCAACGCGAATCCAGTTTAGCCAGACGTTTGCCCTGGCTTTTGTTTTTCCGAGTCGTGGTGGCGACCTTGTTGCTGCTCTTAGCTTTGGTGGCCGATTATCTCGGATGGAGCCTTAGTGGCCTTACCTACATTCTTTACCTGGTTATTCTTGGTTCTTACGGGATGGTGGTCTTGGAAGGGCTCTTGCTGCGTGGGAAGGCCTCGCCCACGGTCTTAAGTACGATTCATCTAGTCAGCGCCGTGGCAATTGCGTTTGGGGTAGTTCACGGAACTGGCGGAGTTACTAGTACTTTCTCTTATCTTTACCTATTGGCTATCTTAGATGGTGCCATCATTGCCGGTGGTGGGGTCGCCTTGGTTATGGCGTCTGTATGTTCGATTTCATACGGTACCCAGTTGGTATTACAGCTTTATCGTGTCTTTCCCAAAGGAATTGAGAGCCTCCCTGAGCCGCAAGAATTTGTAAGCGCGGTCGTGGTACACCTTGGTGCTTTTTATTTGATTGCAGTTTTAGCTGGCCACCTGGCAGGCCTATTGGAGAAAGCTCGTGACCTGGTTGCCAGTACAGAATTTGATTTGCATCAAATATTGGAATTGCATGCTGCGGTTTTGGAGTCTTTGCCGTTGGGTGTGGTAACAATCGACGCCAAGGGAATTGTGAATACCGCTAATCAGGCCGCCTCTTGGATTTTGAATATTCCCATTGGTGGTTTGATTGGGTTGCCGGCTCCTGAATTTCTTAAAGACTTTAGGACTGGAGACAAAGACTCGTTGATTTACACCCTAGAACAAGACAATCGACGCTGTGAGATTTCGCTGAACCGGTCAAGGGTTGAGCGCATGGTGCCGGGACAGCCCTCCTCGGCTCAGATGGAACTCACCTTGGTGGTAATAGAAGACCGAACCCACTGGTATGCTATGGAGCGTGACCTCAGAGCGAAGGAACGATTGGCAGGCATAGGAGAACTGGCTGCTGCAATTGCTCATGAGATTCGCAATCCTCTAGCTTCGATGTCGGGATCCTTGGAACTTCTTGAACACTCAGCATCTCTTTCTTCTGCTCAGCGTGACAAGCTTCGACATATTGTCTCGAGGGAGGTTTCCCAATTGAATCGACTGCTCGAGAATTTCTTGATCTACGCTCGCCCAGCTCCACCCAAGCGAATTAGGATGGACCTTGCCATTGTTGTCCGTGAAGTTGCTGAAGCAGTCAATCAAGCCGCGCAATACAAAGAGCATCCCTTGGTGCTTCACGCCGATGGTGGTTTGTTTACTCAAATAGATCCGGAGCAGATTCGACAGCTTCTATGGAATCTATTGAAGAATGCCTTCGAGGCTTCTGAGCCGCATGAGCCCGTTGAATTACGAGTGGCCCTTCATTCGTCCAACTCTGATTGGATTGTTCTCGATGTCTCCGATAGAGGGGTCGGTGTTTCCCCTGAAATTCAAAATACGATGTTTGACCCCTTTCAGACGACAAAACCAGCGGGAACGGGCTTAGGGTTATCGATTGTTCATAGGATTGTGGAGAACCATGGTGGAAAGATCGACGTCAAAGTCTCCAAGTACGGTGGGGCGTTATTTCGAGTTCTGCTGCCTGTAGCCACGAAGGAATTTTCCTAGCACCTTGAGGAAATGCTGCCTTGTGCCAATAATCATTCGATAATACGATGCATATCGTGTCTAGCGTTTTAATAGTTGATGATGAACTTTCTATGCGTGAATTTCTGCAAATCCTTATGCAGAATGAAGGGCACAAGGTTTGCGTTGCCGATACGGTCTCAAGCGCCCTTAAGAGATGTCGCCATGAAATATTTGATTTGGTATTGACCGACCTTAAGCTTCCGGATGGCTCGGGACTCGAAGTCTTGAAGTGGATTTCTGAACACCAAGCAGATACCCAAGTTATTCTTCTTACCGCATTCGCAACCACGCAAAATGCAGTGGAAGCTATGAGATTAGGAGCATACGATTATCAGATTAAGCCGGTGAAGGTGGATGAGATTCGAGCTTTGACTGAAAAGGCAATTGAAAAGGCCTCGCTTCTGGCGGAAAACCGTGAACTAAATGCTCGACTAGCTGGGCGAAAGTCTCTCTCTCAGATTATCGCTCAAAGCCCCCAAATGCGCCGTGTTCTGGAAATGGTCGAGAAGGTGGCCATGGGAAATACGAGTGTTTTGGTGGAAGGAGAAAGCGGGACGGGAAAAGAACTGGTTTCACGGGGGATTCATGCTCAGAGTGCTCGATCGCGAATGCCATTTGTGGCGGTCAACTGTGGCGCCATTCCCGATTCGTTAATTGAATCGGAACTTTTTGGTCATAAGGCAGGTGCTTTTACTGGAGCAGTAAGGGATCGGCCGGGTCTATTTGAGGCGGCTCATACCGGCACGCTTCTTCTTGATGAAGTAGGGGAGCTTTCTCCAACGGTGCAGGTTAAGTTGCTCAGGGTTCTGCAAGAGAAAACCGTACGTAGAGTAGGGGAGGACAAAGAGCGTCCAATTGATGTGCGTATTTTGGCGGCGACCAACCGTGAATTGTCGGAAATGGTTGCTGCCGGTGAATTTCGTGAAGATCTCTTTTATCGGCTGAATGTTGTGAATATTAAAATACCGCCCTTAAGAGAGCGGGCCGAAGATCTGCCGCTTTTGGCGCACGCGTTCTTGCTGAAATATGCAAAAGAAATGAAAAAGGAGATTGGTGATATATCCCGCGAAGCTCTTGGGGCGCTGAGCCGGTATCGCTTTCCGGGAAATGTTCGAGAGCTCGAAAATTATATCCAACGTGGTGTAACGTTGGCCTCGGGAAAAGTACTGGGCGTAGATGACCTCCCCGATCAAGTTATTTCGAAAGAGCAAGAGGCAAGATCTAATTTTCTCTTCTTTCCTGACTCGGGAGTCGATATGGAGTCAAGACTTCAGGATTTAGAGAAGCGTTATATTGAAGAGGCGTTGCGCCGATCTGCAGGAGTGAAGAAGAAAGCCGCATCTTTATTAGGTCTTTCTTTTCGGTCATTTCGCTATCGACTACAGAAACTGGGTTTCGGTGAGGCGGACGATTCTTTATTACCACCTAGGGGCTAGGTCTCATTGTGACACGTAAACGGGTCGATTCTTGGAGCATCGTTCATATCATTACTCAACTCGAGTTGGGTGGAGCCCAATTGGCTACTTTCTCTCAAGTGGCCAATAGTCAATTACCATGGCAGACTCGGCATTTGCTTTTTGGCCCGGGGGGACTTCTCGGTTATGAAGCCAAGCAACTCGAGGGCGTGGAAACCAAGGAATTGCTTCACCTGAGGCGGCCGATTTCGCCAATCAACGATTTGCGGGCTCTTATTGAAATTGTATTTGAGTTAAAGGCAATAGCACGACAGACGCAGGGGCGGCTGGTGGTTCACACTCATAGCTCCAAAGGCGGCATTTTGGGTCGCTTGGGGGCGAAATTAGCCGGGGCCGATATTATTTTGCACAGCATCCACGGTTTTGGTCATTGCCATCAATCCAGTTCGATTTTGCGCAACATTCTGTGGGCTGCGGAGAAATTCGCTTCTCTATTTACTGATGGCTTCACCGCCGATAGCCAAGCTAATATTGTTCAGGGTATTGAAGAAGGTTTGATCGGAAAAGAGCCGGCCCGTGTTGTATATTGCCCAGTTGATAGGAGCTTTTTCTCGGTTCGGGATCCCGAATCGGTGGGGTGCACGAGGCTAAGAGAAAACTTAGGGATATCCCGCGACTCGAAAGTAGTTCTCAATGTATCTTGTTTAAAGCCTCAAAAAGATTTGTCGACTTATTTGAGGGTTGCCCAACGCGTTTTGATGACCGAGCCCGAAGTAGTCTTCTTACTTGCTGGAGATGGCACCCTACGGGAATGCTTAGAAGAGGAAGCCAAGGCTTTGGGAATAGCGGACTCGATGCGGTTTTTGGGATGGCGACGTGATATTCCCGAACTTTTGAGTCTAAGCGATGTATTTGTGCTCACATCCTTGTGGGAAGGTCTTCCGCAGTCCTTTGGTCAGGCGATGGCTTCGGGATTACCGATTGTTGCGACGCGAGTCGATGGTGCTCCTGAAGCGATTGTTCATGGTGTAAATGGTTTTCTTTTTGCGCCAAAAGACGTGGGCGCTTTGGCTCACGGTGTCCTAAAATTAGTCCAAGATTCTTCGATGCGCGAATTGATGGGGAAAAACGGTAAGGAGCGAGCTAAAAAGTTTTCACTAGAGAACACTATTTCCAACCTAGATGAATTTTACCGGGCCGTCGTACATTGATGAATCCATAGCTTTTGAAAGCAACCCTCGATATTCAATTTTT
>CAXGXL010000044.1:0-13428 GCA_964013555.1 uncultured bacterium | reverse complement strand
CCCTGCGTGGAAGCCGCATGCCCACGCACCTTCTTGAACGCCCCTTATTTCTTCAGCGGGACTGGGAAGGCGTTTTGCGAGCATTTCCCAATGTTTGCAGCCACGCCTGGTATCCTTTGGTCCATGGACACGAACGAGATAAAACAATTGTTTGTGGACAACATGGTCGAAAATTCGACTGCCAAGGAAAAGTGATTTCACAACCTGGTTTTAGTCGCAAAATGAAGAATTTCCCGAGGCCGTGCGACCACCTCGCGACTATGCCGGTTGAGCACTTCGCCAAACTCTCCTTCACGGTTTTTTCCGTCCCTAACTGTGATTTTGAGGAAAAAATACGTCCTATCCGCGAATCTACAGCACTTCTACCCTGGAATCGATTAAAACGCGTCGCACAAGATGATGAACAACGAGAAGTACCCGGAAATTGGAAACAACATGTGTGGAATTACATGGACCACTTCCACGTCGGCTATATTCACAGAGCTCCAAACGGGCTTGCTGATGCGATAGAAATGAGCACATACCGAACAGAACTCCATAAACGTTCGGCATTACAATGGGTATATGCACGCAACCCAAATCATGGCTTCGAGCCTCACTTTCTCCCCGAGAGATTCATAGACAAAGAAAATCCCGACAAGCGTGTTTTCGCACTGTGGTTTTACCTATTCCCAAATTTGACCCTCAATTTTTACCCCTGGGGACTCTCGATCAACATCTACGAACCTTCGCCATCCAATCCCCACAAAACACTTTTTCAATGGTATCATTTTAGCTGGAATGACGCCCTTTACGAAAAAAGAGATACTCTTTGGCACGCCCAATCCGTAGACCAAGAAGATATAGACGCATTAAGCCAAATCAACTCTTCCATACGATACGGGAACCCGCCGCGCGGCCGATTTTCTCCAACAGAGGAAATCGGAGCACATTGGTTTCATCAATTGGTATACGAGAGCATTACAAACACTCCTCCTCAATGACAAAGTGCGAAGAAAACAAGCCAAAAACCACACAATAAGCTTTCGTTCTCCATTCCAAAATGGTTTCAGATTAGGTAAGAACTTGAAATGAGCAATCGCCCCCCTACCGGTCGACGCCGTTTCTTCAAGCTAGCATCCATGACTGCGTCGGTCGCCGGAAATTATGCAAAAAACAAACTCAGCTCTGTTTTCACGGATGCCGCAACGAATATCAATAAAACCTCCGTAACCAATCAACTAAACGGAGAGTTGATTGCCCAAACACTAGGAGAACTGAAGGGGGCCGTTATGAAGATGGGACAAATGGCCTCTGTCGCAAAGGATATTCTCCCGGCTGAACTGGCCAACGCCTTAACCGCACTACAGCAAGAAGCACCTCCGGTTTCCTATGAAGTAATAGCGGAACAAATAGAACGAGAGTTGGGAGCGTCACCGGAACAATTATTTTCGGATTTCGAGCGAGAACCCTTCGCCTCCGCCTCCATTGGACAAGTGCACAGAGCAACTACCGATGACGGGCAAAGCGTTGCTGTCAAAGTACAATATCCAGGAGTAGATGCTGCTGTCGACTCAGACCTCGCCCATCTTAAATTCGCCCTCTCCGCCAGCGGCCTGATCAAAGTAAAACGTCAAGCGCTCAATGCCATGTTCATCGAACTAAAAAAAAGGCTGCATGAAGAGCTCGATTACTGCAACGAAGCAGACAACCTCCGTTTTTTTTCTAAGTATTACCAGAATCATCCGACGGTAGTTATTCCCGTTCTCATTCCCGAACGCAGCTCACAACGAATCCTCACAATGCGATATGAGGCGGGGGACCCCTTGGAGAGTCTAGAGGA
Source organism: uncultured bacterium (assembly GCA_964013555.1). Taxonomy (GTDB): domain Bacteria; phylum Myxococcota; class XYA12-FULL-58-9; order XYA12-FULL-58-9; family JABJBS01; genus CAXGXL01. The sequence continues at coordinate 11,606 of CAXGXL010000044.1, read as the reverse complement.
ACTTGGCTACAGTCAGGCACTGAGAAATCAAATTGGCGTTTCTCTGGTTGAAATCATGGCCGATCAGATATTCTCCCTCCACCGTCTACACGCGGACCCCAATCCCGCAAACTTTGGTTTTAGACAAGATGGCAAGATTGTTTTTTACGACTTTGGTTGCACAAAAACCTTGCCCTCCAAAATAGTGCAAGCCTACCGAGATACCCTCCGTAGTGCTCTTGAGGAAGACTACTTGGGGGTTGAAGATGGGCTAATTCGCTGCGGCGCAAGAAACCTCGAAGGACCAGAAGTCCCCGTCTCGTACTACAAAATGTGGCGAGACATCTTCATGGCTCCGTTTTACCCAGATTCTTATTATGATTTCGGACAAGCCAACATTCACAACGAAGTGCTCAAGCATATTCCACTTTTCCTTGCCAAATATGTCTCTTCCTTCAGTCCGCCGCCCGAACTGATTTTTGTAGATAGAGTGGTCGTAGGACACTACGCCATCCTTAGAAAACTGGAAGCACAAGCACACTATCGCAGCCTCCTAGACGCTGCGCTTTCCATGAGCAAAGAATAAGTGGTCCAATGAGCCTGAATTCCTCATGCACCTTACTTCTTCTCATTGCGAAGAAGAATTGTTTCCCTCTGTCCCACCGCTGCACCATGGCCTCTTAGAGTCCGTCACAACAACGGTAAGAACACCCCACCAAAAGCCAAAAAATTAGGCAGGCACCGGCAAAGTCACAAGACCTTGTTGAATCCCCCCAAGAAATTTCCTATACCCATAAGCCAGGACTCTTTGAACCCCCAAAGCAGGTAAAGATAGCCTGCGGCAATCTACTTCTACGAGAATGTTAGAGGAGAGAATGCGCGATGAGGCAAACCCCGCGCCACTGGCCTCCGAACTTTAGTAATCGGCTCTCGTGGCTTTTTTGGCTTCCCTCTTTCTTTTGGTTCTTCGTCCCTTTTCCACTAGGGGCACAAGAATTTGAAGTTCACGGTTTTCTCAGCCAAGGGTACTTGAAATCAACGGGTAACAATTATCTAGCAAAAACGAAGGCCGGTACTTGGGAATACTCCGAAGCTGCGGTGAACTTTGCCACCAATGTCAATGACGAAATATCAATAGGCCTACAGTTATTTACCCGTGAGTTGGGTACACTCGGCAACTTTAGTGTCGAACTCGATTGGGCGTTTGGAGACTACGCTTTTCGAGACTGGCTTAATTTTCGAATCGGTCGAATAAAAAATCCCTACGGGTTGTATGGCGAAACTCAAGATGCAGATATTGTTCGTGCCACAGTACTTCTACCGCAAAGCGTTTATTTTCTTGCCTTGAGGGACCTTCTCATCTCCTTTAACGGAATAGCTGCCTACGGAACATTTGACCTATGGCCCCTAGGCTCCTTCGACTACCAGCTCTACGGCGGGTCAATCATGTTCCCAAATTCCGATGATAGCTCCATCGCCTACTACTTTGAATCGGAAGCCTACGACCCTCAAACAGGAGTACAAGCTTTCGAACTAGATAGAGTAAAAGCAAAATGGCTAGCCGGCGGAGCCTTGAAGTGGCACACCTACCTTGATGGTCTTGTGTTAAACGCATCGGCCATCCTCCTTACGGGCAAAGGAGTGGGAACGATTTCTCCGGAAGTCGAAAGAACACAAAACTTACTTGGTAAGACCCCCGATGGTTGGACGAATGAACTGATAATTACGTTTCATGAGACTTTATTTTGGGTTGCTTCTATCCAATACACGCACGACAACTTCATCGCCACAAGCGAATATGCACGCTACTCGGGAACTTTTGAGATGTCAAAAGCCCCCCTGATACCCCATTCTATTCTCGATCAAGATCGTTGGTACATCCAATTGGAGTTCCGATTAAATAGCTTCATCCAAACAGCCTCTTACTATTCCTACCTATTGGACAACAATGACCAAAGAAAGGTTCAATCCGGCGAGTTAGATGCCCACAGCGCCTTTATGAAAGATTGGGCGTTCAGTATTCGGTTTGATCTCACAGAATCTTGGTTACTGAAATTAGAGTCTCATTTCATAGATGGAACAGCGCAGGTCTATGCAATAGAAAACAAAAGCAGTCCAAACCTGCAACGCTTCTGGACACTTTTCGCGGCAAAGACCACCGTAACTTTCTAAGGGGAACGAGAAAAATGATTAGGAGTAGGAAACGGCACAAAATAGGGATTCAATTCCTGAGAATTGTAAACCTCCTCTTCGTTGCATTATTTTTCGTCGGTGCTGCCCCTTCACCTAGCCAAGCCAAGGAAATCGTAATCGTTCATGCTGAGAACCCAACAATTTCAGAATCCAAAAAGAACCTAAAAAAAATGTTATTGGGCAAAACCAAAAAATGGGACAACGGCACCAAAATTGTTCTCGCAACTCTCTCAACCGGCGCGACTCACGATAAGTTCATAAAAACCTATGCAGGAAAAACCACCAAGCAATTTACAAATTACTGGCGCAAAATGGTTTTCTCGGGAAAAGGCAAAATGCCAAAATCGTTCAATTCAGAAAAGGAGTTAGTCGCTTTCGTTTCAGAGCACAAAGGCGCCGTTGGCTATATTGACTCCGCCACTGACCTATCTGGCGTCAAAACAATATCGATAGAATAGTATTCTAGAGTTCGAGACGCACTGAGGGGAGAAGGTACTGGATGTCGCAAATCCCAAACACAATCGAGACAACGAAGAGGCCAATGGGTCTATTCTGTAGGTATGCAATACCTCTCCTAGTCTTACTTATTGGGCCGCTCACATCCACAAACGGTCTCGCGCGAGACGAAATTGCCATTCATGGTTTCGTTTCCCAAGGCTACCTCAAGAGCACCGGCAATAATTACCTTGCTAAATCGATGCGCGGTTCTTGGGAGTTTGCTGAAGTGGGAATCAACTTTGGTACGAATGTTAGCGACGACATGCGCATTGGGATACAACTCTTCACTCGAGATCTAGGAGAGCTTGGCAATTTCAATTTCGAATTTGATTGGGGCTTTGCTGACTACACTTGGTATGACGAGATCAGTTTCCGGCTCGGCCGCATCAAAATGCCATACGGGCTCTACGGTGAATATCGTGATTTGGACATAGTGCGGCCTGGGGTTCTCATGCCCCAATCGGTGTATTTCGAATCTCTACGTGATCTACTCGTAGCCTTCAACGGACTCCAAATCTACGGAACAATCGACGTTGGCTCCAGTGGGTTTGGCTCCATCGACTACAGCCTCTTCGGTGGTTCCATTATGGGCCCCGGATCGGGTGAAAAAAGTTCGACAGCCCTCTTTTTCAACAACCGGGCCTACGAACAAAGTCGAAGCACCCCGCTATTTCGCACTCGTAACGATTCGGTAAATCCTTGGATGGCTGGTGCATCCCTTGCATGGGCCACTCCGGTGCAGGGCCTTCTCTTAAAGTTCACCATGTCACACTACTACGCCAATATAAAAGCGGATTTAAACCCGTTATTTATTGAGCAGCTATCGCAAATTGGTCAACTTCCCGAATACATCGATCCGGTTCAGTCCTACCACTCTATGGTCAACTTTTCCGTGGGGTCCCTTGAATACACCATTGGAGAATTTATCTTTGCTTATGAATATGCTCGATACTATGGAGAATTCCAATCACTCAATGCGCCACTGCTTCCCCATACAGATCTCAACCAAGAGCGTTCCTATGCGCAAGTCTCTTATCGCATTAATGATTCCATTCAAGTTTCAAGCTACTACGGCTACCAACGGGACCCCAGAAAAATATACAGCCCCTTCCCCGACCTTTTCTTGGGGCAAACAAAGCAAGACAAGATCCTACCCGAGGGCACACTAGACTTTCAATGGTTTGCGCACGACTACAGTGCTGCAATCCGACTTGATATCAATGACTATTGGATTGTTAAGCTAGAAGGTCACTATTTCAATGGAACCACGCATCTCTACGTTGTAATGAATCCCAATAAGGAAAGATTGGTGCAGCATTGGTCTCTCATTGCGGCCAAGACCACCTTGATGTTCTGAAGAGTCCAAGAGCCTGGTAGAAAACGGTTACCCCACCGAAAACTCAGGTATTGCAATCCGCAGGATTGTGTCAAAGCCCGAACGATTCAGTAGCCTAAGCGGCGCTCTCTCGATTACCGTCTACTAATCGACCAACCAAGCGAGCCAAAGCAGACCTGGAAATTGGTTTCCGAAGTCGATCTGCCCGTTCTGGAAGTAGTCCCTTAATCCGGTGGGCCATGTTCACCATCATAACCACTTGAGGCCGACAGCCCTCGACTCCTATGGAACGCGAAATCTCAGAAACCTCGCCACCGCCGAGATGGCCATCCACCAATGCAATATCGACCGGAGTTCCTTCTCGCATGGCTTTGAGAGTTTGCTGCAGAGCTTCTTCTTGATTTTCCGCCCGAACAATCGACGCTCCCCAAGACGACAAATAATACTCCAAAACATCAGAGGTAGACTGATTATCTTCTACCAAAAGAAAATGCACGCCCGATAAGTTAGGCTCTGTCCAGCTTCGCTCCACCGGGCAACTCGCCGCTTCAACGGGCAACGTTACAATAAATTCAGCTCCATGACCCAACTCACTTTCAAGTTGAATCCGGCCCCCCATCAATTCAACCAATTCCTTAGAAATAGCAAGTCCCAGCCCCGTCCCCCCAAACGACCGAGTCAAAGTTCCATCTACTTGAGAAAAAGCCTGAAAAATATCGTCTTGTGCCTTCGGGTCAATTCCTATTCCGGTATCACGAATACTCAAAACGATAACGCCCTCTTCCCCTTTTGGAACCGTAGCCTGGATAACGACCTCGCCCCTTGGAGTGAACTTAATCGCGTTGCCAACCAAATTGACCAACACTTGCAAGAGTCGCTTTGGATCTCCCCACATACAGCCTTGCACATCATCGGAAACGAAGCTAACCAGATCCAAACCCTTAGATTGAGCCCGTTCCGCAAGCATTTCCACCACACCATCTACAATATCGCGTAAATCAAACTCCACTCGCTGCAAAGGGACTTTTCCAACTTCCAATCGTGAGAAATCCAAAACATCGTTTATTAACTCTAAGAGTGTGTCTCCACTGGCTTTAATATTCTGGGCAAAACCACGCTGCTCCTCATCAAGCTCGCTATCCAAGATCAGACCAGTCATTCCTAGAATCGCATTCATAGGTGTTCGAATCTCGTGACTCATGGTTGCCAAAAAGCGTCCTTTTGTCAGACTTGCGTCCCATGCTTCTTTCACCGCCAAACGCAATTCTTCCGTTTTCTCATCTACCATTTCCTCAAGATGCTCTCGGGTCGCATTGATCTCGCGTGCACTGGCGTTTATGTGCTGGGCAAGTTCTACCATTTCGGTATCTAGACTTGAACTAAAGATCTGTCCCTCCCCACCAGCAGCCAGATCATCCGCCGCGACCACAATCTCCCGAAAAGAGCGCAGAATCGAGAGCGAGGTCAGAGCCATCAGCATCCCCCCAGCTACAAAGGAAAAAAGGACACAAGCCACTAAGAGCGGCCATTCGCGCACTCCATTTAAGGTGACTCCAGCTAAAGTAATTAGGCTAATACTCAGGAAAACCGCGAAGAGTGAAAATTTAACCCTTAATGATAACGTCACCGGTTCGATAATGGGGCGCTCCATGCGATAGCAAAGGCGCCGCAACCGTGCCCTACCATCCGCCGAATAGAGCTCTGTAACCAAATAAGAGTAACCAACAAGCATAGCGATAGACATCACGCCGGCGAACAACACCGCTAAACTGTTGTTCGTATTTCCTGCAACGATCGCCTCGCCGACGGTCGTCGTAAAAATAACAAGCCCCCCCCAACAAACGGTTCGGACAGCTGCCTGACGTGGCATTCGAGCTAGCCCCACTGACAAACTCTGAGATTCTTCGAGTGCAATTTTGGGACGCAACTCCAAGCCTCTAAAACATCGATTGAGAAGTCTTAAATCGGAACTCCATGCACCTTGACCATTGCGAGAAAAAGCGCCATGGGAAAGAAGGCAAAGAATCGAAGAAGAGACACCGCAAGTAGTAATAGCTATGACAAACGAAGCGTGCCCCCCTTGATGGAGAGAGAAATCAGCCAAAGCCCGAACAAGTATATAGCCAAGCCCGACGCACACCCAGCCAAATGCCATAACCAAGCAAGAAGCGGCTCCAGAATAACTCAACTTTCGCGCCAAATCTTGAACGATAGGACGCACAAACCAATCGCCGGGCTGTGTTTCGGCTACTTGAATACCTTCATGAGCGGTATCGGGAGTAGCGCTTCTTTGGGCCGTTGTGGAAATTGCTGCGTAATGCGAACTCATTGATTCCCTCTCGACACTCTACCCCCATACAACAAAAGGGCCAAAACGTGAGTTCTTCTAAGTACCAAGGCTACCGCTCGACGTAGAACCAAGACACCAGGTTGCGCCGTTCAAATCGAGCTCACGCAACGCGGGCAGAACTAACCTTGGTTCTTCCATCTCGTCAATAAGTTTATTCAACAAAGGCCTAAAGAAAGCAAAATCCGCTTTATCTGCAGCCACTTAGACCAAAAACAAACATTCAATAGCAAACCTACTGTGGTAGTCCCAAACCAAATGGTTCATCATGAATCTCCATTTGCAGCAGTGCCAAAAGGATGCTTATTCGCTCGGAACCGTCCCTCGCCTCCAGCAAAGCCTGCTTATCGCCCGACGAAAACGGCAGCCCCGTACAAGTAACAATCAACAAATCTTCGTCGGAAAGCTCATCGAGAGAAGTGTTTCCCAGCCCCATCTGCTTTACCCGGCAGTATTGTTCCAAAGAGTCAAGCAATAGGGCTCTCTCGGTGAGCTCTATGGGTTCGTCCTGCAAATCCTTAGCATAGTTCTGGTACCCAGGACGCACCTCCCGAAAGCCTTCATTGGCAAGAGGCAATTCCTCTAAGACCCTAAACCGACATAGGCCTTCCACCAACACATAGTAACGGCCGTCACCCGTTTCTCTGTAACTAACCACCTGACCTACCGTCCCCACAGTGAACAAGTCCGGCCGATGTGCACCAACAGATTCCACTGGTTGAACAATTCCTATCATCCGGTGGGATTTCAAAACAGATCCAATCATGGCTCGATAACGAGCTTCAAAAATATGTAAAGGTAGTTGGCAACGGGGAAATAGGACTAAACCAGGTAAAGGAAACACCGGTAGCACAATGGGAAGGTCCTCAATGGTTTTGATTTTCTCTAACATCGATTCCTCTTCAAATACTCATTTTCTCTTAGTATCTCTCGCTCCACGGCAAAGCAAAATCTTGAAACGGCGTTTCGCAAGGCGGCCCGTTCGCCCATTTAAATTCAACTTCTCCCCGCCGCTCGCTAAAACGAATGATTGCGCTGGACCTGGTTCCGTATTCCATGTCGGGCACATGCACACACACACCATCAAAACCAACCTCGTCATGCTGCCTAAGTAACTCCTCCAAGAATTCATCCTCAGGCGGACTTCCCAATTCCGACATCTCCGCAAGTTTCACCTCGAGCCCCTCTTCTCGCATGCTCTCGGCCGACGAAAAGCTCCTCTCTGTGATGATCGAGACCCCTTTGCGCAATACCTCCGTATGAAACGTCTGGCCATCACTCCGAAGAACAAACCCCGTGCTCCGATCAGCAACCACTAAATGAAAAGGATTAAAGCTAAACGGTTCAATTGTAAGTATTTGCTCAATGCATTCCTTAGCAGACCCACCTTCCAAAGCTAGAGTGACTAGTCTACCTCGTGTAATCCTATCCGGCTGGCCTAAAGCACCGAATCGATTCGTTATACCCACAAAAACGCCAGCATCATTGATGCCTAGCCAAGTGCCCCCAGCCTGCAAATCCTTGGGCGCCACGAACTTTCGATTTGCTCCCTCTTGCACAAGAGGGCTAATCCAATCGCGACTCAGATGCTCGTCTCTATTCGTGGCTAACAACAGTGGTACAGTTGGCCAGCAATTTTGCCAAACAATGATGGTACACATTTCTCTATAGTACTCTAAATTGCCCTGAGCCACCGAAGAAATAGCACCCGAAGGTGAAAACTCCGATTAACCACCGGCTACTCCGCACTTAAGTAAGCGTATCTTCTAAATTAAATCCCCAATAGGAAGAATGCTAGCCCAATAGCGGCCTAACGGGAGCGACGGCCCACCCACTCCACGCTAGCCAATCCCTTTCCAGCCCCTAGACCTAGTTCTATGCTAGCAAAAACAAGCGCCTAAGGCCCTCCGACTCACGTGCATTGCAAGTTGACGCACTTGAAAAACCAAGCTAGTACCACGCGGTCGCTCTCGGAGTCTATTTTGAGGCTCCCAGCAAATAGACGAGGATCAATCATGGATTCACCTTCAGAAATTCCAAAGCATTACGACCCAAAAGCGTCCCGGCTCAAGTACTACCCGCACTGGGAAGAAAAAGGCTACTTCAAAGGAGATCCCAACAAACCAGGTGAGTCCTTTAGCATCGTGATTCCTCCTCCCAATGTAACCGGCTCCCTGCACATGGGACATGCATTGAACAATACCCTTCAGGATATCCTGATCCGATACCGAAAAATGGACGGTTACAACACGGTCTGGATACCAGGAACCGACCATGCAAGTATTGCTGTTCACTGGGTCCTAGAACGTAAATTCAAAGAAGAGGGAACGAGCCGCTTTGAAATGGGACGCGAGGAATTCCTCAAACGCGCCTGGGAATTCAAGGAAGAAGCAGAAACAAATATACTGGGACAACTAAGAGCCCTTGGAGTCGCTTGTGATTGGAGTCGCCAGCGATTCACGATGGACGACGGACTCACTAACGCTGTTCGCGAAGTGTTCGTTCGCCTTTATAATGAAGGACTCATCTATCGAGCCGAGCGCCTCATCAATTGGGATACCGTCGCCCAAACTACTCTTTCTGATCTAGAAGTCGTTCACGAAGAGGGAGTCCTTGGAGAATTGTGGAGTTTTGCCTACCCACTAGCGGATGGAACCGGGGAAATCATCGTGGCGACAACGCGCCCCGAGACAATGCTTGGAGACACGGCTGTCGCCGTTCACCCAGAAGACGAAAGATACAAAGACTTAATTGGCAAGCAGCTAAAACACCCCATTACAGGGCGCGAGTTTCCTATCATTGCGGACGAAATACTAGTCGATCCGCAATTTGGAACCGGAGCGGTAAAAGTAACGCCCGCTCACGACCCCAACGATTTTGAAGTGGGTCTTCGGCACAAACTCCCCATGATTAACCTTCTCAATAAAGATGGGACATTCAACGAAAATGGTGGTCCCTTTTGCGGTATGGTTCGAGACGAAGTGCGCCAAGCAGTTAAAACGCGAATCACCGAACTAGGACTGGATCGCGGGACCAAAGAACATACAATGAATATAGGCCGGTCAGAGCGTTCCGGGAGTATCGTAGAGCCGATGCTCTCAACTCAATGGTTTGTCAAAGCCAAACCATTGGCCGCTCCTTCACTCGCAGCGGTCGAGAACGGCTTCACCAACTTCGTGCCTACCAATTGGGAAAACACTTATTACTCCTGGTTGCGAGACATTCGAGATTGGTGCATCTCGAGGCAATTATGGTGGGGACACCAAATTCCGGCGTGGCATTGCAAAGACTGTCAGGAGATTACAGTCTGCCGAGAGGATCCTTCTGAATGCGCGAAATGTGGTTCCACTAATATCGAGCAAGACCAAGACATTCTTGACACTTGGTTTAGCTCGGCACTGTGGCCATTTTCTACTATGGGTTGGCCAGAAAAGACCGACGAGTTGGCCAAATGGTATCCAACCGCAACTCTAACAACAGGCTTTGACATTATTTTCTTCTGGGTCGCTCGAATGATGATGTTTGGCCAGTACTTTATGGGGCACGTCCCGTTTAAAGATGTCTACATTCATGCACTCATACGTGATGAACACGGTGAAAAGATGTCGAAAACCAAAGGAAACGTTGTCAATCCATTGGATATGATTGAAAAATACGGCTGCGATGGGTTTCGATTTACCCTTGCCGCCTTTGCCGCCCAAGGAAGAGATGTGCGTTGGGACGAAAGTCGAGCTGCCGGGTATAACAAATTCGTCAACAAGATTTGGCAAGCCTTCCGCTTCACAATGGGAAATCTGGATAACACCCAGGTGGTACCCAAAGTCACCCCCCACGGAGTATACGACCGTTGGATTCGTCATCAAATGCGATTGGCTATCGGTGATCTTCGAGAGGCACTCGAAAACTATCGCTTTAACGATGCGGCCGCAGCGCTATATCAATTTATTTGGGACGAGTTTTGCGATTGGTACTTGGAGCTATCTAAGCCAATTCTATACGGTAAAGGAACGGCGACCGAAGCAGACAAGGAAAGTGTCCAAGCAACGCTCATCGAAATATTCAATGCCCTTGCCAGAGCAATGCATCCTATAATGCCTTTTTTCTCAGAAGAGCTATGGCAACAACTACCGGAAACCGAGGGTTCCATCATGAATGCTTCGTTTCCTAAAGTCGAAGATTTTGAAGAAGCTCCTCAAGCCGCCGCAGAGATGGTCTTTCTTAAGGACGTCGTAGGCAGTATCCGTCGGATACGGGCAGACTATCAGGTTGTTCCCAAACAACAAATCAAGGCGCTTATCCGAACCGATGAAAAGCACCTTCAGTGGTTAAGGGCTCATGAACAATCTCTTCAGACCCTAGCTCGAACTTCTTTTGAGCCTCTAGACGGGAGCGCCCCCGAAAAAGTCGCCACTCAAGTTGTTGACGGTGCCGAGATTTTTGTTGAGTTATCGGATCTCATAGATCTGGAAGACGAGCGTGAACGGCTGAAAAAAGACCTTGAAAAAGTAGAAAAAGACTTAGCTACATTAAATAAGCAATTGTCAAATGAGAACTTTATTCAACGAGCACCGCAAGCAGTTGTCGAAGAGAAACAGCAATTACTGGGACTTGCTACGGAGAAAAAAGGGCACCTAGAAGATGCATTGAATCGCTTAGCCTAAATTATAAGGACACTTCACGCCGCACTCCATACCAACGAGTTGAGTGCCTTCCAGGTCGTCTACGGACTCCACCACAACCCACTTAGGATAGCCCCAATTTGCCATTTAAGTGCTACTTTTTGATCTGCTTATCTAAGACCATCAAGCAATGGCCGGGCCTCATCCACGTAGACTGCACGATATCCGCCCACGGTCCCAATCGGCACAGCATCCCCAACTCTTCGGGAACAAAGAACTTCCGAAAAGAAACATAACTATCGTGCGCCATTGTCAAATTCTTGTACCTGGCCAACGCAAGCCCCACCACGGGAATAGCGGTCAAACTGCTTCGACAACCATCAATGAATACCACCGCTCGTTTCGACGCTCTCGCCGCAGAATGAAACATAACGTTAACTAATCCAGGCGGAAAATGGTGCAAGGACTGGGTGCAGACAATAATATCATAATCAGAAAGTCCTCCTTCGTTCACCGCCAAGCTCGACAAATCCAAAGCATCCTGCACTGCGAATTTTATAGGCAGATTCTCCCTCCGCGCCCGTGCCCGCCCCAACTTTCGGCCCTAACGGAGCCGGTAAGACAACACTCGTGA
>CAXGXL010000043.1:0-13575 GCA_964013555.1 uncultured bacterium | reverse complement strand
TTAAGCAAGGTGCTATCGATTACTTCTTCTAACCCAATCCAGGTCAGGTGCATGCGTCTTTGAGCTAATTCGTTCTCTATAGCATCTAGCCTTGTTTGAATTTCTCTAGAGAGCTCAGATTCGTAGATAGGCTTTCCGTTGAGTGCTCCCAATCTGGTTTTTGGCGCACTAGAGTGAGCCACGCTCGGAGCACTTTGATTTTTTATAGGATAGGCACACGAGAAAAGTGCCAATAGAAAACCTGTGAGTATTGTATGTCTAAAAAGAATCAATTTCATGGAGGGTTCGTATAATGAGTTATCAATGGGAGCTATTCTTTTTTTTCTTCTTTTATTGATTACGCTTGTTGAAACGCGGTGGAACTAATGTAGGATCTTGCAATCGGGGCGATACCGGCGGCAATGGCTCTAAAGAGATGTCGTAGGTCCATTGCTCTGAATTCTTCGGAGGATCGAAGAGAACAAAACCGAAGGGAATTTTCATTTTGGCTTGAATTTGTCCTGCTTGGGGCTCTTGCTGAAAGTATGAGACTTTTTTTTCGTAATCAGCTTGCTTGGTTTGTGCATTGAGCTCTAGTGATTCAAGAGAGAACCCCAAAGGGATGGTCTCTTCGATAGTTTGAGAGGAATCCGAGAATAACCTGAGTTTTAGTGCCAGCGGCGGCGATGGCGTATGTCGCGAATTTTCAACTTCTCCGAAGACAACTAGCGCGAATTGGGTTTCATCGTCCTCCCTTATTAATGGGTAGAGAGCCAATCGAGCCGAGAGGATGGACACCCCTTGGTGGCTAATATGGTCAAGCCCCTTAGTTAGAAGTTGCTCTTTGAATTCACTTATGGTGGATGCTTGATAATGAATACGGCCTCCCGTTATCTGCGCAATCAGTCCCAAGACAATGAGAAAAAGTCCTCCGAGCGCCAGCGTCGAGTTAAGCATATAACCGACTCGGTGGCGCAGGCTCTTCGATGGAGATGCAGGCTCCTCGGAATTCATTGTGATGCGTCGGTGGGTGCTTAGGTCTTCGGTGAAAGTGTCTTTTTGTGCGGAGTATTCCCTTGATAGTTCGATGCCTTGACCATGAAAGGGGCGGGTCGGTAAGTGCGAGAGTTGGTTGATTGCATTAAACTCTATATCTCGAAGCAAGTTTTCATCGGCATGGTGCATTTCGGTGGAGGGAAATTCTTCCGTTTCGTCGACAATATCGAAGGAAAAATCGTCACTGGATTGAACGGAATCGTTCAAGTTGCTAGATGGAGCAGGGGCTGCCGTGATATCTTCTGAATTATCTGAAGATGTGTCAGCATCTGAATCTCTCCCCAATGGGGGCTTATTGTGTTCTGAATCTCGCACCATTGAACGTTAGCTCGGTCATTGGGCGTCAAGCAAGAGAATAGGAAGCCTTGTGAAGCCTGGAGTGCCATACGGAAAGTACATTTTGCTGGGACGGCTCTCGAAAGGGGGCATGGCCGAGATATTTCTGGCTCGAAGCGCCGATTCTGCAAACACCCATGGACTTCTTGCACTGAAGCGAACCTTGCCCGAGTATGGAGGAGACCGAGAATTCTTGTCTATGTTCTTGGATGAAGCTTATATTTCAACTTCTTTAGAGCATCCTAATATTTGTCGGGTGAGCGATACGGGCCAAAATGGCAAAGAACTCTATATGGTCATGGAGTTCGTGCATGGCAAAGATCTGCGCATGATCTGCAAGAAGTTAGCAAAGCAGGGGCGGGAAATGCCGCCGGTCTTTGTGGCTTATATTCTAGCTAAGATAGCCCGTGCATTGCACTATGCCCATACGAAATGCGATCCCATTGACGGTAAGGCTCAAAACATTGTTCATCGGGATGTGAACCCACAAAATATATTGATTTCTTATTCCGGGACTCCAAAATTAATTGATTTTGGCATTGCCAAAGCACGAGATCGTGTCTCCAAAACCCGAGCCGGGGTTTTAAAGGGAAAATTCTCCTATCTTTCGCCCGAGCAGGTACTAGGACATGCGGTTGATGGGCGCTCGGATATTTTTGCATTAGGGGTTGTATTATACAGTCTTCTCGTTGGCTCCAGACCATTTGAGGCGCGTGGAGAGCCTGCGCTTCTTTTGAAGATTTCCCAAGGAAAATACACGCCAGCTCGGGAATTAAAGCCTGATTTAGATCCTAGTTTGGATGCCATTATCGATAAGGCACTCAAGGTGGAGGTGGCCGAGCGTTATGAGTCGGCGGCACTATTTGCTGATGAGCTAGAGAAATATCTGCAAAAGTATCCACCCATAACCGACGATGACCTTGGGCTATTTGTCAAGGAAGTTTTTGGGGAGAATTACGAACGAGAGCTTGCTCAAATCAAAGAGTACGAGGCAGGAAATGCTTCTGTCTTGGAGAATTCCTCAAGTGGCTCGAAGAAAGCGGAGACTAAAGCAACCGTGGAAACTCAGGTGGAAGGTCAAGCATCTTCACGTATAGTGGATATGGCGACGGTACTTGCGGCTGGCTACGATGAGGATAAAAGTCTTAGTGCGGATAAAGGTGTTGATTTTGACCCTGATGCAACACAGATGCTCTTAGCAAAAAGTGACGGGGAGCTTCCTAAACCCACGCCTATGGGGGAATCGGTGACTGAAGTGTCACAGACAGGACCCGAGCGTATGGCAGCTCTTGCATCTGCGTACGAACGGCGAAAAGACCCTCAATGGAATATCGATGAGACGGCGTTCGTCCCGGGCGCTCACTTAGGCTCCGTTAATCCGGCGATGGAAGGATCTGATGTTCATGGGCTGGGTGAAGTTTCCGATGAAGAATTGACTAGCTCCAGGTCTTTGTATCGGCCGGCTTCCGGGGTCTGGAAGGAAGGTTCTCAGCCTTCAAAAAATCCTCTTTTGAGTGGATTCGAGATAGGGATCTTGATTGTGGCAGCGCTCGTCGGAGCTGGCGTTGTTTATTGGCTATATACGGCGAAAGTGAATGCAGAGTACCATCAGGTCGGAAGTGAAACTCAGATCATTGAGCTGAAGAAGCCCGGGGCCCCCAACTAGGGGTCTCCACCTGCCCTGCGGTTTTAAGAATACGGTGCTGATTTCTTCCATCGGCGTTCATAATATAGAGCTTTTTGGTGCCTCGATGAGGAGAGCGGGTACTGGTAAAGGCGATATGTCGTCCATCTGGTGAAAAGGAAGGGCTTGCGTTGTTTCCCTGGTCTTGGGTGAGTCTAGTTAGCTCGCCTGAGGTGGGATGGACCAGGAAAATATCGTATTTCAAGCGCTCGTCCCGGGCTGTAAATGCAATCTGCCCTCCTGCTCTTGGTGACCAATCGGGCTCTTGGTTGTAGTCTCCGCGGAAGGTAAGTCGACGGGGATTGGAGCCATCGCTATTCATGACGTAGATGTGTGGATTACCAGAACGGGAGCTAACAAAGGCGATTTGAGAACCGTTGGGACTCCAAGTTGGAGAGACGTCTTGGCCCCAGCTATCGGTGAGGCGTGTTAGGTTCTTACCCTGGGAATTCATGACATAGATTTCAGTATTTCCGTCGATGCTCAGAGTTAATGCTATCTTTTTTCCATCCGGCGAAACGGCCGCTCCAGTGTTGAGACCGCGCTTATTAGAGAGCCAGTCGAGTTTTTCCGTTGCCAGATCAATCCGGAAAAGGTCGGGATTGCCGCGCATGTAAGACGTAAACAATAACTTAGATCCGCTTTTGTCCCAGGCTGGTAAAAGACTAAGGGTTGAAGAATCAGTAATACGCCGTTCGTTTTTACCGTCCATATTAGTGACGTAAATTGCTTTTCCTTTGGAGGTACGTTTGACGTAGGCAATTTGAGTGTTAAACACACCTAGTTCGCCTGTAAGGGTTTCAACCACCAGATCTAGGAATTGGTGAACCGCCCAATCGCCGTTTTTCGCACGCACGGTGTATGTTTTTTCGAGTAATTTTCGCTGCCCGACGGTATCAAAGAAACGAAACGTTAATTTTAACTTATTTCCGATTGGTTGCGCACTTGCTCGGATAAGTCCTGATGCACCAACATTGATCCAATTGAGGTATTTGGGAGAGGTCAAAGATTCTCGTTCGGGAGCCAAATAGCTTTTGGGATTTACGAGTTCTAGTGAGCGCGCGAGTTTAATATCCCATTGAAGCAAATTGGAGAGTAAATCTACGTTTTGCTTTGTTGTCTTGGCTTCTTTTTCTCCAAGGTAACGAATTGCTGGAGCCGCAATAGGGTAAGGCCGGAAGTCAGCTCCACCAATATCGATTTCTAGTCGTTGAGCATACAGTGGGGTGGCAATGCTCGAGAAAATTAGCAGAGCCAATAAATTTAAAGCGCGTTTGGTTAGGGAGTTGCTCATGGGAGAGAATGTCCTTTTACTAAAGTTGTATTCTTCTAGAGCTCAGCTAGAGCAGGTTGGTTTAATTTTGGCGCAAGCTTATGGTATTAGGGAGTAAAATTAAATGCAATTCCATCTGTATACAAGCGCTTTCGAAGTTTCTCCGGAGGTACAGGACCTTCAGAGCAGTTTTTAACAGCTTTCATTAAGGAGCCGTCAAGCAAATTTAAACCCGAGGTTTTTTCTATGCGAAAATCAACAATAATGCCAGCGTGGTTTACGCGTGCCCACAAGGTCGCTGTGCGACCTTGAACCTGGGATGGAGTCAGTCCTTCGATGGTGTAGCAGCGCATGATAGCTGCTTTAAGCTTGGTTGCGTAGACGGAGCCAAGTACCGCAAACGCAGCATCGCTAACTTCACCATCAATGCTCCCATCAGGATCTCCCTCGGGCTCCTCTGGCTCTGTTTCTGGACCTGCCTCTTCGTCTTGGTTCGATGAGCTAATGGCTCTGAGGCGCTCTAAGGCACTGCTCATTTTTTTTTGGAGGTCTTTGGAGTCTTGCTTAGACGATTCAGCTTTGGGAGCGGGCGCAGCCGCTTTGGGCTTGGTTTCAACTTTTGGGGGCTTGGTTTCGGTTTTGGGAGGAGTTTTGCTTGTTTTGGGACGGGGTCTGGATGTTTTTTTTTGGATGCGAGGGAGCAGATGGTCGGGGCGCTTTTTGCCTAATTTCACCAGTTTCGTGACCATCAGGGTTTCGACTTTTCGGCTTGGTGGGCTGACGTAGGTACTAAATATCACAAAAGAGCCCAAGACAATCACATGAAAAACCAAGGACCGTACAACCATTGACTTTAGGCTTATTCGCCCAGAAGTATTTTCGTGAGTAGTCATTGCTAGGTCCCCGTTTTTAGGGACTGCCTTTCGATACCGGATCGGTGACCATTCCTAAGTTTTCTATTCCGGCTAGCTTTAAGATAGCCATGATATCAACAACGGTTCCGTAGTCTAGAGCTCGATCAGCGTGAAGATAGACTTCTTTTTCTTTTTGTAATTTTGCATTTGCCGCGAGTTTTTCTTGTAATTGGGCGTACGGAATTTCCGTATCACCCACGAGAACTCGTTTATCTTTGGTAACGGTGATAATCATGGTCTTATTTTCATTTGGCATGGCTGGAGCATTCGCCTCGGGAAGATCCACGTGGACCCCTTGCTGAATCATGGGTGCTGTAATCATAAAAATGATCATCAACACCAACATAACGTCTACTAAGGGGGTAACGTTGATTTCGCTCATGCCCTTGCCAGAGCCGCCACCGCTAATTGCCATTTTATTTTCCGATTGCTTCTTAGAAGAAGTGTCTTTTGATAATATTCAAAAAGTCGGCCGAGAAATTCTGCATTTCAGAATCTAGAACCCGAATACGTGCCAAAAATGAGTTGTAGGCGATGACTGCGGGGATTGCCGCAAAGAGCCCGAATGCAGTAGCTACTAATGCACCACCAATTCCTGGAGCTACGGTATCGAGGCCGGCATTTTTGTCCAATCCAATTTGTTGGAAAGAACTCATTATCCCAATAACTGTTCCCAAGAGGCCGATGAAAGGCGCCGTGGCTCCGGTTGTACCGAGAAATGAGACCAGCGCTTCAAGGCTTGTTAACTCGCTACTTGCTGCTCGTCTCATTGAACGTTCAACACTCTCCATTCCGCCCATGCTGGTGTCATTTGCTTCGCCTCCTTTTTCCTTTTTCTTGAGTTTGGCCAATTCGATATAGCCAGCTCTAAAAACTTGGGAAACCGGAGAGCCGGAAAGGTCTTCTGACTTTTGGTAAATTGTGTCTAATCGTTTCGAAGCCCAAAATGAATCCAAAAATTCTTCGGATTGCTGATACGCTTTTCTCAATATTCGCCACTTGTAACCGATGATGGCCCAGGAAACGATAGAGAAGCCAAAGAGCAAAAGCATCACCGCTTGTTCTGCTATTCCGGCATTCAAAATGGAGCCCCAAAAGCTCATGTCCGGTGGTGGCGCTGCCGGAGGAGGGGTTGGCGCTGGTTGACTAAGCATGACTTGTATAACGTTAAATGATTCCATTGTTAAAACCGGGTACCATACTCTGGAAGAATTATCTAGACTTGTGTCTTTCTAGGAAGAGAATCGCTTGGGATTCAATCCTATTTTCAATCGTTTCAGTGAGGCTAGGGGGAAGGGCTTGGACTTAGCCCAAGAAGGGTATCAAGCTCAAAGTGCTCCTCAATGATTGCGTGGGATTTCTTGTAGATATGCTTTTTCTTGGCCTGTCGCCGCATGTTGGCGATGGTTTGGTGTGGGAGCTTTTTATTGGCAATATTAACAACCCAGCTTGGGACCCAGCCGCCCGGATCCGACTCGACTTCATAGGTGATGAGTGTCTTGTTGGGACCTTTGTATTCTAGTGTCCAGCTGCCCCTACATTTTGGCATGCGTTCGATTCCGTTGCGTGCGGGAATGCTTGGGTGCGATATATTCCAAAAAGGGGTGATTAACATCTTATTTTTCGGATCAAATACCATATCGGTTTTCAACACCACATCTCGGTCGCTAACTAAGAGAAAGGGACTTTTAATGTGATTGTAGATTGTAAATTGGGTTTTGGAGTGAATTTCCACTAAACGGTATTCTTCACTTTGGCTTAGTAGGTCGAGTTTATGGTCACTGTCATAGAGCACAGCAAAGATGTCTTTAATGGATGAATCCGCAAGACCTTGGCCCTTGAACTCGACTAAATTGGTGCCTGGAAGTTTTCGGGACCAAACTCGTATACCGTCTTTATGGGACACTTCCTTCCACGGGGCCTCGGCATGAAGTGTAAATGGAAAAAAGGTGGCGATAAGAAAAAGGATAGACATACTGGCGTGGATTGAGAATCGCATAAAAATCAAGCCTTTGACTGATGTTAGCTACCCAAGATTGGTCTTAGATAGCTCGTTTTAGCTTTCCCAAACCCTCAATACAACGACTATATTTAAGGGTGTCTTTCCTCTTGCGGCTTTTGTTCTAAACCCCTAGAAGGTTTGCGATTCTACCTTTAGGAGCAAGTTTTGATCAGCACACTTGGGCATATGCTCATTCTATCCGCTCTTGTAGCGTCGGTTTTCGGGAGCGTTACCGGATTGGTCTCTGGAGCTCGGCAAAACCCGAAAGGGACCCTTTGGACGCAACGGGCGGTTTACGTTTTTGCCTGGTCTATGTTTCTCGCTAATTTTTTAATGGTTTACGCCTTGTTGGAGCGTGATTTTAGCGTTTCCTATGTTGCGCAAGTCGGAAGTCATACGACTCCCACGTGGGTTACTGTGGTTTCACTTTGGTCTTCTTTAGAGGGTTCCATTCTTTTTTGGGGCGCAATTATTGGCTTTTATGCGTTGATTTTTACCCTTAAGATGCGAGGCCGCTACGCGGAATACGTCCCTTATGCCCTCGGGGTAATTTTATTTGTTTGTGCTTTTTTCTCGGTTCTTCTGGCAGCGCCAGCCAATCCCTTTGCCCCGACACAAGGGCCTATTCCTCTAGATGGGCCCGGGCCAAATCCTCTATTGCAAAATCATATTCTCATGGTGATTCACCCTCCCATGTTGTATCTGGGTTACGTTGGGATGACGATTCCTTTCGCCATAGCCGTCGCCGCCCTTTTGCGGGGTAAGCTAACCGCGGGTTGGCTGAAGCCTCTTCGAATTTGGACCATGATTCCATGGGCTTGCTTGACCATCGGTATTGTTTTGGGCGGATGGTGGGCCTACGAGGTTTTGGGCTGGGGCGGTTATTGGGCCTGGGATCCTGTAGAAAATGCTTCTTTTTTACCCTGGCTGGCTGCAACGGGCTATTTGCATTCTACCGTGGTTCAAGAGCGCAAGAGAATGCTCAAAGTCTGGACTCTGAGTTTGGTGCTGGCGGCATTTTTACTCACCATTTTGGGCACTTTTATGACTCGGTCCGGGGTTTTTAATTCTGTTCATTCTTTTACGCAATCTCCTATTGGGCCGATATTTCTCGGTTTTTTGGCCTTTCTTGTGGTGGTTTGTGTGGTGCTTTTGTCTTTGCGTTCCCATCTTTTGGTGGACGAGGGAAAATTCGAGGTGGTGGTGAGCCGGGAATCGGCGTTTTTACTCAATAATATATTATTTGTGGTGTTTACCTTTACGGTCTTGTTGGGGACGATTTTTCCTTTGGTCAATGAAGCAATTCGTGGCGAGCAAATTAGTGTTGGAGAGCCGTATTTTGACAAGATGGCGGTTCCAATTGGAATGATGTTGGTGTTTTTGATGGGGGTCGGTCCGGTTTTACCTTGGGGGCGCCCCGATCCTAGCACTGTGTTGAAACGTTTTGTTTTTCCCTTTAGCGTTGGCTTGCTCACCTGCAGCGTTTGTTACGGAATGGGACTGCGTGGTTGGATGACTTTGGCTACGTTTGGTTTGTGTGGTTTCGCCACGGTGGTGACGATTTGGGAGATGTTTTCGCCGACCTTGGAACGAATGCAGCGCAGGGGAGAGTCTTTTTCTACGGCTTTAAGGCTGAGCATTCTAGGTGGGCGCAGGCGATTCGGTGGGTATATTGTCCATCTGGGTGTTATTGCCATTGTGGTTTCAATTGGAGCGAGTCGTTCTTATAGAAAGACGATTGAGGCGTCGTTGACGCCGGGACAGAGTTTTCAGCTAGAAGAGTATACCTTCGTTTATGAAAAGACGACCATGACCAAAGAGCCTAATCGCACTTCGGTTAGGGCAGCATTCAATGTGTATAAAGAAGACTCTGAGGTAGGGGTTATGGTTCCGGGGTTGAATTATTATCGAACCCAACGTGAGCCTATTGGGACGCCGCATGTCAAAACAGTGGACGGAACGGATGTTTATTTGAGCGTCTTGTCGGTGGAGCCTGATGGGAGTCGGGTAGGAGTTAAAGCATTTGTTTTTCCCTTGGTTTTCTTATTGTGGTGGAGCTTACCCATCATTTCCCTAGGGTCGGTTATTGCTTTGTGGCCAAAACGCCGACGAACTTCCAGCGCTGAGGTAATTCCTGCATGAATTGGAAGATTATCCTCATCAGTGTGATTTTATTTGGCCCTTTATTTTGGGCCTTGGCGGCGGGTTTTGGTAATGATCCTCATGCTGTTCCCTTTGTACTTGAAGGGAAAAAGGCTCAGGATTTTCAACTCACAAGCCTAGATGGCAAAGTGGTTCGGCTTTCGGATTTTCGGGGTAAACCCGTGGTGATTAATTTTTGGTCCACTTGGTGCGAGCCCTGCAAAGCTGAGCATGATGTGTTACAGCATTTTTCTAAGACTTACGGCACTACGGTTCAATTTTTGGGCATTGTGTACCAAGATCAAGCGGAAGCGGCGCGAGCCTACCTGAAGAATCGGTTAAATCTTTTCCCGCAACTTCAAGATCCAAACACTCGAGTCGGTTTAGACTACGGCGTCTCCGGGGTTCCTGAGAGTTTCTTTATTGATGCCAAAGGGCGCATTCGGCATAAGCAAGCCGGGGTGGTAACACCGCAAATTCTTGTGGATTGGTTACGAACTCTTTTAACGGAGGTAAGTTCGGGAGAAGGGCAATGAGAATCTTTATTGTTGGAATCACTCTTCTTTTTGTTGTTAGCTCCAATGCCGCTAAGCGCGGTGAGAAGGATTTGTTTGAAAATCGTGTAAGCGATGTTGTTATCGAAACCCCAAAGGATGTGAGTTACCAGGTTGGATTGCTCTTGCGCTGTCCGGTGTGCCAAGGAATGCCCATCGCAGAGAGCCCTGCTGAAATGGCGCAATCTATGATGACCCGGATTCGAGAACTTCATAAGGAGGGCAAGTCCAAGGACGAAATCATCGAGTATTTTATCGAACGGTACGGTGAGTGGGTCTTATTAGAGCCCAAAGCCGAGGGAATTAATTGGCTGGTTTGGATAATGCCGCCGATTTTCTTGTTGGTGGGAATTGGGGCCCTCTTTTCCTATATCAAGTCTAATAAACCCCGGGCATCCCGACGCCTCGATAGTGCGATAAGTGAGCCAGACTCGGACGACGAATACCTTCAATCCGTTCGGGATGATGTTCTTAGCTAGGACCTAGAAATATGGATGATATAAATCAGTGGATTCCCGCCATCGTAGCCAGTGGCATTGGCTTATTTGGTGCGATTGTCGCGACTTTGGGGCTGAGCAAGCGAGGGGGCAGAGAAGATCGGTTGTCTCTGTCGTTGGTCGATTTGGAGGAGCGCTACAACCATGCGGTTGCCCTTCTCAAAGATCTTGAGCTCTATCGAGGCCGCATGGAGCCGCTTTCCTACGATGAGCAACGTGCCCGCTTGGAGCAAGAAGCTGTTAGTGCGATGCGGGCTTGGGAGCGAAAAGAAAAAGAACTTCGAAGTGGCAGGGATGTAAAAAAGACGACTGCGGATCCGGTAGACAAAGACGATGCTTCATTTGTTATTCGATTTTTTCGTCGCCATCCGGAACTCAAGGGCTTTGTATGGGGGATTGGTCTCGCTTGCGTAGGCGGGGGGCTCTATCTTTCGGTTCAGGATGAGGCGAAGCCTCGTGATAATGGACAGAATAACGCACCCATGGCCGCGAGACCCGAGCAATCGGCTCAGGCAAAAGAGGCCCAGGGGCGAATGGGGGAGCTCCTAGAGATACTGCAAAAAGAGCCTAAGAACATCGAAGCTATGGTTGAATTGGGCCGCCTCTTACTGCGGGCACAACTTATTAATGAAGCAAGATTGGTTACCGAAAGGACTTTGCAACTGGCGCCCGACCATTTGGAAGCGTTAACCCATCAAGCCGTAATCAAGAGTGCCCAGGGGCAAAACGAAGCCGCATTTGATGGGCTGAATTATGTTTTAGAGCGAGATCCTAAATTTCATCAAGCGTGGTTTTTTAAGGGAATGCTCTTGATGCAAACCGGTAAGAGTGACGAGATGCGAGCGAGTTTTGAAGCCTATATAAAATATGCTCCCCCCAGTCCTCGAAGGGATAGGATTAAACAAATGCTGGCGGGTCAAGGAATGCAAATGCCTAATATGGCGCCCGGAGGCCGGAGTGCATCCTCGGCTTCTGGGACTCCCCCAAAAGTCTCGGCTGGAACAACACGGCAAGAAGAGTTGAAGGCTCTTATCGAAAAAGAGCCGACGAATGTAGCTGCATTGGTTGAGTTAGGCCATCTGTATTTACGAGTTCAGAACATTCCAATGGCCAAAGTGGTAACGGATAAGGCTTTGGAGTTGGCCCCTGATAATCTTGAGGCTTTAACTCATGCAGCAGTGGTTAAAAGTGGTATGGGAGATCAGGCCGGGGGATTGGCTGGACTCGACGCCGTCGTTGCCAAGGAGCCTAGCTTTTATAAGGCTTGGTTTTTTAGAGGAATGCTTTCAATGCAGGCCGGTAAGGGGGCGCAAATGAAGGAGAGTTTCGAAGCCTATATTGAGCATGCCCCGGATAGCCCTCGGAAAGAACGCATTAAGAAGATGCTCGCAGGTGGTGGGATACAGATGCCGCGTAACTTGAACGACGAAGAGTAACTAGGGTCCGATTAAGATTTGTCGCTTGCCGCTAATTTTTTTGTCAACGACGGCAAAGCCTTTTGCTTTTAGGGTTTGAACGAATTCGTCTAATGCACTGCGAATGGTCTTTCCACCGAGGAAAAGGGATATTTGGCTTTTGGGGCTATCGCATTGCAGCGTGGGCATGAGGATCACAAAAGCATTGGTAGCGGTTTGATTTAAGGCCATAGCGATTTTGCAAATCGATGCTTGAGTGAAGCCATCTCGGGGGTTTTTATTTCCCACCTTGGTTGGGTAACCGTCTCCATCAAAATCGCTGGATACTTCGGCTAACCAGGGTTGTTGAAAAAGTTCTACCTGCCACCCAACGTAGTCACCGGGGTTTAGATTTTTTGCCATCGCTCCTACGAACTGTGCTAGAAGCTCGGCCCGCTTGGTCGAACGGTCATTGGCTGTGGATTGATTTAATAAGGAAACCCACCTGTCAACAAACCAGTAGACCAAGTCGGAGGCTGATTGGTGTCTCGCTTGCCGCAGGGCTTTCGCGTAATTTTTGCCTCCTATTTCAATTAATTTTTTTTGCTCGGGATTTAGAAGGGCTTGGCCATTTGAGGAATTGGATGTCTTGTAGGTAATGGCTCTTTCGAGTTCAATGAGTCTTGAACGAGCTAATTGCAAGGCTGCATTTGTTTCACTGAGTTGTTTAGTCAGAGCTGAATCGGGCTCCGGGCTCAGAAATATTCCAAAGAGTGCTCCTAATACGAAGATTCCGATTCCCAGGCCAACCAATACGAAGTTTCGCACGCGGCCTGGTGGAATCTCGTCTGGGAGCGGGCGGCGAGGATCTTGATTGCCTGGCCTTTGTGGAGCTCCGCGAGGAATGTGATTCTTATATTGCCCCATATGCCTTTCCTTAAGCTTTGGTGGATTTAACCAGGTGCTCTAGGTGCGGTGGAATCTCGTATTGATGCAACACCTGATCTATCTTAAACCTTTTGTGGTGCCATAGCCACTGTTCTGGGTGGGCAAGGATAATCGAGCTCATCCAATCATTGAGCCTTTGGGTATTGTGTCGGATATTCTCGGCATCTGTGTCAAAGGGGCTCTCGAGTTCGAAGGAATCGAATCGAATGAGGTGTTGGGTAGGATCTGATTCACGCCGAATTGTAGAGGCCAGGATGATTTTGGCCCCGCTTTGGGTTGCAAATCGGGAGGCGGCGGGGCTTGTTGCGGCTAGTTGCCCTAGAAACTCACAGACAATGCCTCGATGGGGGGGCATATGCTGGTCGGCGGCAAAGCCTACAAATTCTCCTTGTGCCAAAACGCTCTTAATCTTCTCTTTCGAGCGTCTTGGGGCGATGGCTTTGATACCTGTGGTTTTTCGCACTAAATTCCAGAAATCGTGGGCCGCTTTCCAGTGAATTTCTTTGTAAATGATATTGAGGGGAAAACCGCGACAGGCTCCAAGAGCTATCATGAGTTCAAAATTTCCCTGATGGAGGCTGACGACACAAACTCCTTGATTGTGTTGGCGAGCTGCTTCCAGAACCTCTAAGCCCTCTACTTCAAACCGTGGTGAATCCACTTCTTTGAAGAGTATTGGAATTCGGAAATCTTCGAGAATATTCATTGCAATTTGCTGACAGCACCGGCGCGTCATGGCTCGAATCTTATTGGGGATACGGACTCCCCGAAGCCCCGTCGCATATTATTTCGAGCT
>CAXGXL010000042.1:0-13607 GCA_964013555.1 uncultured bacterium | reverse complement strand
CTTCGCAGAGTTCGCCATCGCCGTAGTCGAAATACCCAATAATAGTCCAACCAAAATCAAACGCGCCATCGACCTGCCCTTCCTTGTTCACTTGCCCAAACAACAAAACCCCCACCAA
This sequence comes from uncultured bacterium, assembly GCA_964013555.1. Taxonomy (GTDB): domain Bacteria; phylum Myxococcota; class XYA12-FULL-58-9; order XYA12-FULL-58-9; family JABJBS01; genus CAXGXL01. The sequence continues at coordinate 13,489 of CAXGXL010000042.1, read as the reverse complement.
GCACTATAAGCACTGGGTGAGGGTCTTTTTGAGTCAGAAAGATTGTAGTATTCCTACTGTCGTTTGGCTTCCTCTTGCTCAAGGTCCATAAAGGCCCGCTCTGCGTTCTTTCGAACGTAGTCCCGAACTTTACTGTTGAGTTCTTTCATCTGGTCCAATTGATCAGTGAACGCCTGAAGATCAAGTCGTCCCAGGGCATAAACCGTGCCATCCACCGGGTGGAACCAATGATCAACTATTTGAACACCAGAAAGAGTCTGCGCACTGAAAGTCTTGATTACGCTCTCTACGTGCTGCTCTTCCGCCGATGCCGTCATATCGCCCGCCGTAGTCGACGCCATGTAGTCCTTCATGAGCGACGCCGAGTACGTTTCAAACGTCTTAGCAATTTCTGCCCGTGCACGGTTATCAGCGGTAGTTCTCGCCAGCGCGTGATTCTTGATTCCCGTTACCGAGCCGACTCCGTAAAAAACTTTGCCTTCCTCGCCTCCAAACGCCCCACTGCCTTTCATCACCCAGTCCGGGTACTGAATGCCTTTGAAATTCGCAGGCGCTTCGCCTTCCATTTTTTCTTTGTCCCCGCCCCCGCAGGCAGCCAAGCCGAGAACCATAAAACCAGTCAAAACAAATCTAAAAATAGCCTTCATTGAAATCCTCCTAAGGGAAGGTTGTATAGCGAGAAAGTGGCCTAATTGCTTTCGACGAATCGATAAGCAAGCTATTCAGTCCTTTGTTCTTTCTGCCTTAGTCAAATTGGAAAAACACCCCATTTCGCGTGCAGTGACCAAATACCGCCCGAGGGGAAGCCATGTCAAGCTTGACGCTCGCAATCTCATTTTCTTCACCTTCTACCAGTCCAAGAGCCCCCTTTTCCTTCAGATTTTAAGCGATTTCAGCAATCTAGCGCTCGATCGTCCGCTTCTTTTCTTCTTGTTTATAGTCGATCTCCCGGGGACCACCTACCTACTTACCCGGGTATATGAGCTCTATCGACCTTCTACCCGCGTTCCACGGGCACAACAAAAAAGTATACTTAGCCCCGTGTTGCCAGGATCCAACACTTCCGCCGCCTCAGAGAGGTGCACGAACGTATGCTCCGCCAACACCAACGGTGCCAACGAGTTACCCTGCTTATTCGGTCTTATTGAATCTTATTAAGCCCAGAAACAAAATTCCGGTACCTCTCGACGCCTTGCGCGGCAGCAACAAAGGTCAAAGCGAGCCTGCCCTGCGCTGGAGGGCACTAGAGTGGGCAAATGCCCTCTCTATCCGAAAAGCCCCATTTTATTCTGATGTCTCTTCCATTGTAGTGGCTGCAGTCGGAACAAAATCCACTAGTTCTATCAACGCTGTGGGAGCATTATCGCCTCTGCGCGTACCGGTTTTCAACACTCTTGTGTATCCCCCGTTACGCTCTGAGAATCGCTCTGCTATGGTATCAAAGAGTTTTTTCAACACTTCCCGATCTTGGATGTGTCGGCCTGCCAGTCGACGCGCGTGCAGATCCCCTCTTTTGCCCAGCGTTATCAAACGCTCCGCATAGGGGCGGAGGGCTTTCGCCTTTGCTGCTGTCGTTTCGATTCGCTCGTGCTCAAAAAGAGCCGTTGCCATATTGCGTAACATCGCTCGGCGGTGCGTACCAGTTCTACCTAATTTACTAATTCCTTTGCGATGACGCATCCGAATCTCTCCATGAAGTCCCCACCTTTCGGCTAGGGCACTTATAAAAAATATCTTAAGGCCAAGCCCTTTATCGCTTCAAATCCCGCGGTGGCCAGCTTTCCAATTTCATGCCCAAAGACAGTCCCATTTCGGACAGTAGTTCCTTAATTTCCTTGAGGGACTTTCGACCGAAGTTCTTCGTTTTCAACATCTCCGATTCCGTCTTCTGAACGAGATCCCCAATATGCTTAATATTAGCCGCCTGCAGGCAATTTTCCGCTCGCACACTCAAATCGAGTTCGTCCACTGAGCGAAGCAGGTTGTCATTAATTTTATCTTCTGCTGGCTCTTCCTCGAGGTCGATAAACTCTTCTTCCTCTTCGAAGTTAATGAAGACAGTCAGTTGTTCCTTCAAAATCTTCGCCGCCAACGCAACCGCATCGTCCGGCAAAACCGACTTATCCGTCCACAACTCAAGCGTTAGTTTGTCGTAATCTGTCTGTTGCCCCACCCTAGCATTGGTGACGTTAAAGCTAACCTTTTTGATTGGCGAAAACAAAGAATCGACAGGGATCCAACCTACCGCCATGCTAGGAGCTTTGTTCTTGTCAGCCGAGACGTATCCGCGACCTCGTCTCACCATTACCTCCATGGCCAGCCGCCCACCTGGGGCTACCGTACAGATATAGTGATCCGGGTTGAGCACTTCTACAATGCCGTCACCCACTAAATCTTTCGCTGTAACTCGGTACTCTTCTCCCGGCTCAGCCTGCACATCCACTCGCATCACGCGCGGCTCGTTCACGAAGGTTCTAAGAAGCACTTCTTTTAGGGCCAAAATAATATCGGCCACGTCTTCTTGGACATCGGGTATTGCTGTAAACTCGTGCAACGCACCGTCGATTCGCACGGCCGATATCGCCGCACCCTGTAAAGAGCTTAGAAGCACGCGACGCAGCGCGTTCCCGAGAGTGACTCCGAATCCTCTTTCGAGCGGCTCCGCATAGAACTTACCATAGTCTTCTGTCAGCGAATCACGCTCAACAACTAGGTTCTTTGGCCTAATAAGGTCTCGCCAGTTACGATACATTTTCATCTCCTGTTAGCGTTTGGCTCACGTCAAACCTCTAACGATAGCACTTGTTAGCCACTGCCTGGTCTACAAATAATCCTAACCCCAGGCCCCGTCAATTAACTCCCCATCATGGATCCACTCTTTCCGACTTATTGTCAAAACCAACGGATTCCAATTCGAGGGTTGCTTATCCCACAGCAATCAGACTCGTCGCTTCTTAGGCGGCCGGCATCCATTATGAGGCACGGGAGTAATATCTCGAATCATTGTGACCTTAAACCCGGATGCTTGTAAGGCTCGAATTGCTGCTTCCCGGCCCGCGCCAGGCCCTTTCACCAACACTCCCAGAGATCTCATTCCATGCTCACGTGCTTTACCGGCTGCGGTCTGCGCCGCCACTTGCGCCGCAAACGGTGTTGATTTGCGCGAGCCTCGAAAACCCATCGAACCAGCACTGGACCAAGATACGGCATTCCCCTGCGGATCGGTAATGGTAACCAGAGTGTTATTAAAGGTTGCTTGGATGAACGCTAGGCCATTCGGTATATTCTTTTTTACCTTGCGCGCTTTAGACTTCGGTGATGCCATCGGTTATCTCCTACCCAAACGTTTTGGGCCCTTACGTGTGCGAGCATTGGTTTTAGTTTTTTGACCCCGCACCGGCAGTCCCCGGCGGTGCCTAAGCCCCCTATAGCAACCCAACTCCATGAGACGGTTAATGTTCATCGAGATTTCACGTCGAAGGTCACCTTCGACCGTATAATTTCGTTCGATGATCTCACGTAACTTCGCAACATCGCTTTCAGTAAGGTCGTTCGTTCGGAGATCCGGTTCGATCTGCGCCGACTTAATAATCTCTTTAGAAAGTGTTCTGCCAATCCCGAATATATAGGTCAGCGCGATTTCAACACGCTTATTTCGGGGTAAATCAACACCACTAATCCGTGCCATTGGTTAACCTCTTATCCTTGTCGCTGCTTATGGCGAGGGTTTTCGCAGATTACCCGTACTGTTCCACGACGTCGAATAATCTTACATTTGTTACAAATCTGTTTAACTGAGGGACGTACCTTCATAATTTTCACCCCGACTCGCTATACCAAGCAAATCGCCTTGCGCTATCTACCGACTTTGAAAAGTACTTCGCCTTCCAACCGCCTTCACACAGCAATCCGTGGAGCTCTTCGCAGCCCCTTACCAATTTTGGAAGCGGCCTTCTAACACGGTTTTTTTTTCCCTGGCAAGCCGAAATACCGAGGAAAAATGACCATTTTGTACCCACCATCGTTCTTGAGCTCCTTCCAAGATCGAGCAAAGCTAGATCCGACTCAAAACATCGGGTCCATGATCTGTAATAGCGATCGAATCCTCAAAATGGGCCGCCCAAAGACGATCTCGCGTCACCGCCGTCCAATCATCCTCTAGAACTTCTACTTCGTGAGTTCCCATGTTAAACATAGGCTCTATTGCTATAACTAGACCGACTCTTAATCTGGGTTTGGGTCCATCGTAATAGTTCGGTACCTGCGGATCCTCATGCATCCGTGTCCCGATCCCATGCCCAACAAAATCCCGCACCACACCGTATGGCCCCTCTTTAGCTTTCGCTTCCACCTCCCTGCCTATATCGCTAAGGCGGTAGTCTGTAGAACACATCTCGATCGCTCGATCCAATGCTCCCCGGGTGACGTCTAACAACGCTTGATTTTCGGAACTAATTTGCCCTACCGGAACTGTCCGTGCCGTATCCCCGACATAACCTTTGTACGAAACCCCAAAATCGATACCGATGATGTCGCCTTCGCTCAAGACAACATCCTTCCGGGGTATACCGTGTACGATGACCTCGTTCACCGAGGTACACACTACCGCCGGGTACCCGCCATACCCTAGAAATGCGCTCTCCACCGGCCGCTTGGCTATCTCTTTCCGAGCGATTTGGTCCAAATCCCAGGTAGAGATTCCAGGGGTTACCGCTTCGCACATCATTTGGAGTATCTCCGCCGTGTGCTGATTGGCGGAGCGCATAATTTCTATCTCACGAGGAGATTTTAGGATTACTCCTCTTCGACCACGTACCATAGCAAATCACTTGGTGGCGGCGCTCAAGGCATCTCGTAAGCGCTGCTCCACTTCACTCAACTCGCCCACGCCATCTACTTCCTGCAATAAATTCCGCTGGGCAAAAAAGTTAATAAGAGGCGACGTTTTCTCGTTGTACTCGTTGATTCGAAGGGCTACCACCTCCGCCTTATCGTCCTCTCGCTGCTCCAGGCCAACAAAGCCACAATGGTCACAGGTATTCTCCACCTTAGGTGGGGCAAACTTAATATGAAAAGACGCTTTGCAACTCCCACAGAACCTCCGTCCTTCTGCCCGTTCAGCCAAGACCGAATCAGGCACACGTAAGTTCAAAACGAGATTCAACGGAATTCCTCGCTGGGACAATAATTTCTCCAACGCCTCTGCTTGGCCCACCGTTCGGGGAAATCCATCCAGCAAGAAACCATCCGCACAATCGTTTTCTTGCAACCGTTCAGCCACCATCGCGACCACCAAGTCGTCCGGTACAAGCTTTCCTGCCGACGTAAACGAACGAAACTCTTTGCCGAGAGCAGTCTCTTCTTTAATCGCCGCCCGAATCAGGTCACCGGTGGATATTGCGGGAATCTTGTATTCGTCCACAATAAACTTCGACTGAGTACCCTTGCCTGAGCCGGGCTTTCCCAAAAAAACTAGTCGCATCAGTTTTCCTTTATCGTCGACCGCGAATTCGGGCCCCGCTTGCACCGGCAAACCCATCGTAGTGACGGGTGATCAGGTGGGACTCGATCTGCCGAACGGTATCCAATGCCACACCCACAACAATTAGCAAACTCGTACCGCCAAAGAAAAACTGTATATCAAAATTGACAATTAGTACCGTAGGCAACACACACACGGCAGAAAGGTACAAAGAGCCCCCGAAGGTAATCCGAGACAGCACCTTGTCTATGTACTCTGCCGTTTTCTTGCCAGGCCTGATACCCGGGATATAGCCACCGTATTTTTTCATATTGTCAGCCACATCGACCGGGTTAAAGGTGACCGCCGTGTAGAAATAACAAAAGAAGATAATCATCAATACGTAGGTCGCGTTGTAAAACCACGAATCAAACCTAAAGAACTGTTCAATATCTTGAAAAATACTTCCCTCCGCGAAGTTCGCGAGAGTTGCAGGAAACATTAGAATTGACGACGCGAAAATAGGTGGAATAACACCCGACGTATTGATCTTCAAAGGTAAGTGGGTCGATTGACCTGCATAGGATTTCTTTCCAACCAACCTCTTTGCGTACTGCACCGGAATCCGGCGCTGTGCTTGCTCGCAGAAAATAATCGCCGCAATCACCGCAAACACCAGCCCCAAAAGCAACATTCCCTTGATCGGCTCGATGGTGCCGTTTTTCACAAACTCTATAGTTTGTACCAAGGCTCCAGGGAATTGAGCCACGATACCTGCAAAAATAATCAACGAAATACCGTTACCGATACCTCGTTCGGTAATCTGCTCACCGAGCCACATAACAAACGTCGTACCGGCGGTAAGCGTCAATATGGTAACGAAGTAAAACCAGGGCCCCGGGTCATCCACTACTTGCAATCCACCTGGGCCTTGTACCAAGTAGTTTGACACACCAAAACCCTGTATGACCGCTAGAAGAATCGTTCCATACCGAGTGTACTGATTAATCTTCTTTCGGCCGGCCTCGCCTTCTTTTTGCAATCGCTCAAGCGTTGGAATTACCACCGCTAAAAGCTGCATAATAATCGACGAGGAGATATAAGGCATAATGCCGAGCGCAAAAATACTTGCTTGTTCAAACGCCCCACCAGAGAACATATTGAAAAAGCCAAAAAGCGTTCCGCTCAAAGACTCAAAAGCCTTACCAAGAGCTACCCGATCCACCCCCGGAGTCGATATAAAAATACCTATTCGATAAACTGCGAGCAGCGCCGCCGTATAAGCAATTCTATTCCGAAGTTCGGGGATTTTTGTGATGTTCCAGAATCCAGATGCCACGTTTGACTCCAATAGCCCCGCTTGCCACCCCACCCAACACAGTATAGGAACGTCAAGCCAGCCTAGGATTAAAAGGTACTAGTGAAGATTACCCTAATACCTGCCCAAAGCAAGGAAGGCGCGTCGCCTTCGAAGGAAACAAAAAAACTTAGCCTTCAGACCCAACCAAAACAGCCTTACCACCGGCCGCTTCAATCTTTTCCTTTGCGGAAGCAGTAAAATGATTTGCCACGATGGTCATCCCGCAACTCATTTCACCTCGACCCAGGATCCTAATTCCGTCGGAGGTCTTTTTAGCTAAACCCACCGACCGTAAGGAGTCGATGTTTACTTCCGCCCCGTCGGAGAAAAACCGACACAAAATGTCGAGATTAACCTCTGCGTAATCTTTGGCGAAAGCATTGGTGAAACCTCTTTTGGGCATTCTTCTGTACATAGGCATTTGACCGCCCTCGAATCCAGGTCCCGGTTTCCCGGTTCCTGATCTGGAGCCCTGGCCGTTCATTCCCCGACCGGCAGTCTTGCCCCAGCCCGAGCTTTCGCCCCGACCTACACGCTTTCGGTTCTTATTAGCACCCTTCGGCGCATTTAAATCGTAAAGTTGCATATCAGCAATTCCTCACTAGCTTAATCTAGCTTGTTGACGACGCGAAGCAGGTGCTGGGCCCTCCAGGGCCTCCACCTCAACCAAATGCGAAACCTTGTAGAGCATTCCGCGAATAGCTGGTGTATCCTTCAAGAAAACCTGCTTTCCAAACCGCTTGAGTCCCAAACCGAGCAACGTTCGTTTCTGCTTCTCGTCTCGGCCGATTCCGCTGCGCTTGAGTTCAACCCGAAAATGTTTCTCGGCCATAACTACCCTCTCATCTCTTCAACTGAGAGCCCACGCCTTTCGGCTGTGACCTCCGCAGACTTGAGTTGTTTCAACGCATCGATGGTCGCTCTTACCACATTGTGTGGATTCGTACTACCAATGCATTTGGTTAGGATGTTATGAACTCCCGCAGATTCGAGAACCGCACGCACGGCTCCACCAGCGATAACTCCTGTACCTTCCGCCGCAGGCTTAAGTAAAACCTCGCCCGCTCCGAACTCGCCGATTACCTCGTGAGGTATCGAGCCGTCTACCAGAGGCACCTCAAATAAGTTCTTTTTGGCTTGGTCAAACCCTTTTCTAATGGCCTCGGGAACCTCGTTCGCCTTACCCATCCCAGATCCGACACGACCGTTGCCATCGCCTGCTACAACCAAAGCACTAAAGGAAAATCGACGACCACCCTTTACCACCTTCGCTACTCGATTCAGGCTAACCAACCGATCTACAATTTCGTTTTCACCTTCATTCATCGACATCACTCGCTCCTAGAATTCAAGCCCGCCCTCGCGAGCTCCCTCTGCCACCGCGCGCACGCGGCCATGGTACCGAAAACCATTTCGGTCAAAGCAAACCTGCGAAATGTCTTTACTCTTGCAGGCCTCAGCAAGAGCCACACCAACGAGCTTTGCTACCTCTGTTTTCTTACCCGACTTATCCATCGTCTTCAAAAGAGATGAGGCTGAGGCTAAAGTAACGCCGGCTTCATCATCGATTACTTGCGCATAAATATGCTTTGCACTCCGAAAAACACTAAGCCGCGGACGTTGTGCACTTCCGCTGACCCGCTTTCTAACTCGAATCTTTCGGCGAGCTCGACTCTTCAATTTCTTCATAGAACGTAACGCAGACATTCCACACTCCTAAATATTACTAAGCGATTACTTGGCGCCTGACTTGCCCACTTTACGGCGCACGGTTTCATCGGCATATTTAACTCCCTTGCCTTTGTACGGCTCCGGCTTTTTATACCCACGAATTTGCGCTGCTATCTGACCCACCAACTGTTTATCGATTCCTTTGATCTTCACCTTCGTTTGGTTCTTGTCCACCTCGGCGGTAATCCCATCGGGGACGTTCAAGGTAATCGTATGACTGTAGCCCAAGGAAAAGGTTAGTTCCTTGCCGCGCTGTTCACACCGATACCCAACCCCAGATATCTCCAGGTTCTTCTCGTACCCTTTTGTTACGCCCTCAACCATATTTGCCAAAATCGCACGGGTGAGCCCTTGATATCCCCGATTTTGCCGGTTCATCTTCGCAGGCGGCTTCACGTTCGCTTTACCGTCTTCAACCTCGACGACAACACCTGTTGGCAAATTAAGATCTAGTTTCCCAAGTGGCCCCTCTACCGAAACTACTGCCTCGGTCGCCGAGCATTTCACACCATTTGGCAACTCTACTGGTCTTCTACCAATTCTAGACATCGTTTTTCTCCTACTCTTGCCGGTCTACCAAACCGCGCACAAGGCTTCGCCGCCAATATTAGCTTTTCTGGCAGCTCGGTCGGTCATGAGTCCTTGCGATGTACTCATTATCAAAATCCCAAGACCACGACGCACTTGAGGAATCTCTTTAGCCTGCATGTACTGACGCAAGCCCGGTCGACTAACTCGCTGGATGTCGGTAATCACCGGCACTTCATCCTTGTCGTAGCTAATCTTGACCTCCATCATAGAGTGACCAGTACTTCCCGAAGCAATAACCCGGAAGTCCTGAATATATCCCTCTTGTTTGAGAATCTCTGCGATTTTTATCTTCAACTTAGAAGTCGGTACATCCACTCTTCCATGCCGCGCAGTGCACGCGTTCCGAATTCGAGTCAACATATCTGCAATAGGATCTGTAACCATCTTTATACTCCTACCAACTTGCCTTAACAACGCCGGGTAACTCACCCCGTAGCGCGCGGTCCCGAAAACAAATACGACACATATTAAATTTACGCATAAAAGCCCTAGGTCGGCCGCACAGGGGACACCGGTTGTATGCGCGAACCTTAAATTTAGGCTTCCGCGTCGCTTGAACTCTTTTTGAGGTCTTTGCCATCTCTTTTAGTTCCTTCTATAAAACCTTCAAATCACTTTTTGAAAGGCATTCCGAGATGCTTTAGCAACGCTCGGCCTTGTTCGTCTGTAGTGGCGCTTGTCGTAATATTGACACTAAGCCCCTTCACCTTATCGACTTTATCGTAAGTAATCTCTGGAAAGATAAGCTGTTCCTTGAGTCCGAGGCTGTAATTCCCTCTTCCATCGAAGGCTTTATCGTTTGTGCCCCGAAAATCCCGTACCCGCGGCAGAGCGATACTAAACAACCGGTCCAAAAACTCCCACATCCGAGCACCCCTTAGGGTAACCGAACAACCGATAGGCATTCCTTCTCGTAGCTTAAAACCAGCAATCGACTTCTTCGCTTTGGTAGCTACCGCTCGCTGTCCCGCTATAAGAGAAAGCTCTTCTACGGCTCCTTTTACGAGATTGGGATTGCCCACGGCCTCGCCCAAACCCATGTTGAGCGTAATTTTTTTAATGGTGGGTACCATCATCACGTTCTTATAGTTAAATTGCTCTTTGAGAGCTGCCACTACCTCTTGTCGGTATTTCACCTGAAGCCGGGGCAATTTCGTTTCGGATACACTCATCTTTTTTCTCCAAAGAATGTCACCAAGAACCGCTATGCGTTCTCAATAACCTCTCCACTCCGTTTTGCGATGCGTACTTTTCGGCCGTCCTCTAACAGCTTAAAACCAACCTTGGTAGGCTCCCCAGTTGAGGGATCTAGCGGCAGAACATTGGACCAATGGATCGACGCGAATTTCTCTATAATCCCGCCTTCTGGGACTTTAGGATCTCTACCGGGCTTCAGGTGACGTTTAACCACACCGACCCCTTCGATTCGCACCCTTTCTTTCTCATTGAGCACTTCGAGTACCTTGCCTTGAGCGCCTTTGTACTTGCCCGCGATTACTCCAACGGAATCGCCTTTTCTAATATGCCGTGCCATTAGAGCACCTCCGGCGCCAAAGAAACAATCTTCATAAATTTCTTTGCACGCAATTCTCGAGCAACAGGTCCAAAGATTCGCGTACCCACCGGCTCGTTCTGGGCTGAGACCAGAACTGCAGAATTGTCGTCGAACCGTATGTAGCTACCGTCATCACGGCGAAGTTCTTTTGCTGTCCGCACAATCACCGCCCGGGCAACGTCTCCCTTCTTAACCTTGGAGTTCGGCATCGCCTCCCTCACTGAGACAATCACCACATCGCCTACGCTCGCGTAACGTCTTCGGGAACCCCCGAGGACTTTAACACACATCAATTTTTTCGCGCCGGAGTTATCTGCAACATCCAGCAAAGTTTGCATTTGTATCATGGCTCGCTCTCACTTGGGTCTATACCCAACACGCCTTATCTTTCGCTGCCCAATTAAATAACAGCGGCTCGTTCCACAACCTGAGACACGCGCCACCGCTTACTTTTTGAAAGCGGCCGTGTCTCTTCGATAGTTACAACATCCCCAATTTGGCAAGTATTCTCAGGGTCGTGCGCGCTATATCGCAATCGACGCTTAACGAATTTCTTGTATTTAGGGTGTCGAAATTTACGCACAACCTCAACGACCACGGTCTTGTCCATTTTGTTGGACGTTACTACCGCGCGACGGGTTCGTTTACTAGCAAGTTGATTTTCACTTTTCATCTTATGCCTCTGAATTCAACGCGCGTTGACGCAGAATCGTTTTTAGCCGTGCAATGTCTCGTTTTAAAGTTCCGAGCAAACTCGTGTTCGACAATTGGCCCAACGCATGTTTGAACTTTGCTCCGTGCAATTCTTCCCTTTTCTCTGCTAAGAGAGATTCAAGTTCCGAGTCACTACGCGACTGCATCTCTTTCGCAATAACGGTACCTTCGGTCGCCATTACTCTGCTCCTACTTCGTCGAAGTTAAACCCTTTAGAGTTCATCTTCTCGCTTAATAACCCGGGTTTTGATTGGTAACTTATGAGCCGCCAACCTAAATGCTTCGTATGCAAGCTCCTTATCGACTCCCTGCATTTCGTAGAGAACTCGACCAGGTTCAATTACCGCGACCCACCCGTCCGGGGAGCCCTTACCTTTACCCATCCTAGTTTCCGCGGGTTTACTCGTGATCGGCTTGTCAGGAAAAATCCGAATCCAGATCTTGCCTCCACGTTTAACATGCCGGGTCATGGCAATACGAGCAGCCTCGATTTGTCGCTGGGTTAACCAGCCCCGACCAACTGCTTGTAATGCATAGTCACCAAAAGAGACTTTATTACCGCGAGTAGCGTGCCCCTTGTTGCGACCTTTTTGCCTTTTTCTAAACTTTACTTTTGCGGGCGATAGCATAACCTATATCCTCAACACAACTGTTTAAATCTATGCTTCAGTCTCAGGCAAAACTTCGCCCTTGAAAATCCAGCATTTTACTCCAATGATCCCGTAAGTCGTCTTAGCTTCTGCGACTCCATAATCAATATCCGCACGTAGCGTATGCAGTGGCACCCTACCTTCTCGATACCACTCATGCCGCGCCATATCGGCACCACCAAGACGTCCCTTACAACCGATCCGAATACCTTTCGCACCGAATTTGAGGGCTGTTTGAACGGCCTTCTTCATCGCTCGCCGGAACGCCACTCGCCGCTCTAATTGCATTGCCACGTTTTCAGCAACTAACTGAGCATCGATCTCCGCCTTACGAACTTCATGAATATTCACGAACACTTCGCTCTGCGACAAACGTTCCAAGTCCTTTTTCAGCTTGTCAATTTCCTGCCCCTTCTTACCGATGACGATACCCGGGCGAGGTGTGAAAATACTAAGTTTCACCTTATTCGCCGACCGCTCTATCTCCACCCGGCTAATCCCGGCAGCGTAAAGCTTCGTCTTCACTGCCTTTCGAAGGGCAATATCTTCGTGGAGCCAATCAGCGTAATGCTTTTCCTCGTACCATCGTGAACTCCAACCCCGAATGATTCCGAGCCGAAAACCTACTGGATGCGTTTTCTGTCCCATCTTATTCAACCTCTCCTGCTAACCACGACCTGTGTTAGCTATTGCCTCTCAGCCAATTCAAGGGTTACGTGACTTGTGCGCTTGCGAATACGAGTCGCACGCCCCATAGCTCGAGGCTGCCACCGACGCCAGGTCGGCCCTTCGTCAACAAATGCCGTTTTGACGAATAATTTATCCAAATCAAAATCACCGCGATTATCGGCGTTTGCCACCGCACTTCGGAGCAATTTGCCCACGGGCTCTGAGGCCGCCTTGGGACTGTACGTAAGAAGGTTCAACGCCTCCTCAACATCCTGCCCTCGAATCATATCGACCACTAACCGCACCTTGCGAGGAGAAATCCTCAACCACCGTAGCGTAGCCCGCGGGCCCTTTGCCGCTCGGGCCTCTCGCCTGGCTGCCGCTTTGCTTCTTTCTCTAGTTGCCATAACTAATGCGCTCCTATTTGCCTTTCTTGAGGCCAGGATGTGAGTGGAAGGTCCGAGTTGGAGCAAATTCACCCAATTTGTGGTCGACCATGTTTTCAGTCACGAAAACCGGAATAAATTTCCGTCCGTTGTGAACCGCAATGGTATGTCCCACGAACTCTGGAAGGATTGTCGACCGCCGCGACCATGTCTTTATCGCACGCTTCTGGCCGGATTTATTCATTTCCTCAACTTTTTTGAGGAGAGAACTGTCAATAAATGGACCTTTTTTTACACTACGAGCCATTTCTTAACCCCTCTTCTTCTTAGATCGACGAGCAACTATATATTTGTCTGTCGACTTGTTTTTAC
>CAXGXL010000041.1:0-13745 GCA_964013555.1 uncultured bacterium | reverse complement strand
AGGAACCGGTTTTCTTGGTAGAAGCGCTAAGGACAAACGTAGCCGTAGGAAATTTATGGACGGAAAAGAAATCATCGTTTTTAAGGTGCTTAATGAGTTTCTTATTCCATTTCGGATTTTTAATATCGGAGCACTCCAGGGTATTCATATCAATCTGAATCTCCGCCGCGATCAGTTCCGCTCCCTCAAACTCAACATAACCGGTCTTGATTCCAACGGTTCCCTGATGCGAGCCAGTGACTTTTTTTCCTACCCACTGAACCTTACTCTTTTTAGGAGCAATAGATAGTTTAGTGGAAGCCAAGACTGTACTAGAACAAAAACACATAACTCCCAAAAGAACCCATGCTCTAGCGTAACCCATCGTGTATCCTTTCATCGTCAACCTCTATCCATCCAATTTTTTGCGAAGCAATTCATTTACCAGCTTCGGATTTGCTTTTCCTTGCGTCGCCTTCATTACTTGCCCCACGAAAAAACCCATCAAATTGACTTTGCCCGCGCGATACTCCTCGACCTGACTAGGATAACGACTAAGCAGAGTGTCGATTATCGGCTCAAGCTCCTCAACATTCGTCACCTGCTTGAGCCCTCGCGATTCGACGATCTTAGATGGGCTTTCCCCTGTCTGAAGCATTTCCCCAAATATATCCTTTGCTATCTTTCCGGAAATCGTTCCGTTTTCAATCAGAGCCACCAAGTCACCAAGCTGCTCACCACCAAAAAGTAAATCCTCTATGGGCTGATCTTTGAGCTCCCGTAAAACTTCGTTTAATACCCAATTTGCCAAAAGCTTTGGACTCTTGTGCCCACTAAGGCCCGTTTCGAAAAAGTCAGCTACTTCCTTGTGGTCTATGAGATTCGCCGCATCCTCAGGAGAAATACCCAATTCACTAACGAAGCGCATTCGACGCTCTTGAGGAAGTTCAGGCAACTCCTCTCGTACACCGGCTATATAGTCTTCAGATAGAATTAAGTCAGGAAGGTCCGGATCTGGAAAATACCGATAATCATGAGCTTCTTCTTTAGAACGCATCGAACGCGTTCGTTTTGAAACTGTATCCCAAAGCCTCGTCTCTTGAGTGACACTTCCTCCACTCTCGACAACGTTAATTTGCCTACCCACTTCATAGTCGATAGCCTGTGACACGAACCGAAACGAATTGATGTTTTTTAACTCAACTCGAGTTCCATATTCTTTTTGGCCACGAGGTCGGACAGAAACATTGGCATCGCATCGAAAACTGCCTTGCTCCATATTGCCATCACAAACTCCAAGATAGCGCAACAAGTGTCGAAGCTCCTTCAAAAAAGCAGCTGCTTCCTCGGAGGTACGAATGTCTGGTTCCGTAACAATTTCACATAAAGGAGTTCCTCCTCGATTGAAATCAACTCGGGAACGATTCCCTCCACTGAGTTCACCATGAATACTCTTACCCGCATCTTCTTCCATATGAATTCGGGTAAGTCGAACCAACTTGGAAGCTCCTCCGACGTCAAAACTCAAAGAACCTCCGCTACAATACGGAAACTCGAATTGACTGATTTGATAGCCTTTGGGTAGGTCCGGATAAAAATAATTCTTACGGGCCCACTGACTCCGAGGATGAATCGTACACCCCAATCCCATTGCCGCACGCAGAGCCAGTTCAACACCTTTACGGTTCAAGACAGGAAGTGCCCCTGGCATTCCCAAACAAACTTCACAGGTATTGAGGTTGGGTTCTCTTCCAAAAGCTGTAGAACAAGAGCAAAACAACTTCGTGTGAGTTTGCAATTGGCAATGCACCTCTAAGCCAATGACGGTTTCGTAATTCATACGACCGCCCTCCGCAGTGACCAATCGTTTTCCCGTTCGTACGCTCTAGCAATTTGCAAGACCTTCTCCTCATCCCAAGGTCTTCCTAAAATCTGCAAGCCAATAGGAAGCCCCTTCGTCGTAAAACCACATGGCAAAGACAATCCCGGAAGCCCGGCAAGATTGGCATTCACCGTGAACACATCCGATAAATACATGGCCAATGGATCACTCGTCTTGGAGCCAACCTGGGCGGCAGCGTGAGGCGATGTGGGAGTTAGAATAGCATCCACTTTATCGAAGGCCGTCAAAAAGTCCTCTCGCACCAACGTACGTACCTTTTGGGCTTTCAAATAATAAGCATCGTAATAACCAGAGGAGAGTGCGTAGGTTCCTAGCATAATTCGCCGCTTGACTTCAGGACCAAATCCACCAGCCCGCGTCTTGGCATACATCTTTGCCAAATCATCGCCCGACTCTTCGATTCTCAAACCATATCGAACTCCATCGAACCTCGCCAAATTACTCGATGCTTCTGCTGTCGCAATCAAGTAGTAAGTCGCAATTCCGTGGTCCGTATGGGGCAACGATACCTCGCAGATCTGGGCTCCGAGAGCTTTGTACAGGTTAATAGCGTCCTCAACAGCTCCTCTTACTTCTGCGTCAATTCCATCAATAAAGTACTCTTTTGGCACGCCCAACTTCAGGCCTCTGACCCCCTTCTCCAAACTCTCCCCAAAATGAGGAACATCCCGGTTCGCACTGGTTGAATCGAGCGGATCGTGACCAGCAATAACTTGAAGCAACAGAGCGCTATCTCGGACATCCTTCGTCATGGGGCCGACTTGATCTAAAGAACTTGCGAACGCAATCACACCATAACGGGAAACCCGGCCATAGGTCGGCTTTAAGCCAACGATACCCGTCATTGCTGCTGGCTGCCGAATCGAGCCCCCGGTATCAGTCCCTAAGGCAGCCAAACAACTTCCCGCAGCTACTGCTACCGCAGCGCCCCCGGAAGAACCTCCCGGAACGCAATCCGTATCCCAAGGGTTGTACGCATTCCCATAAGCGGAATGCTCATTAGATGATCCCATTGCAAACTCGTCCATATTAAGCTTGCCCAATAAAACTGCCCCTTGGGCCTTCAATTTTTGCGAGGCTGTTCCATCGTACGGGGCGATAAAATTCTCAAGAATTCGAGAGCCGCAGGTCGTCGGTAAATCAAGAGTGAGAAAATTATCTTTTAAAGCAATGGGGACTCCATCCAAAGCTCCATAGACATCTGATGCCGCTCGGCGTTGATCTGACGCATCTGCTTGCTTAAGGGCACCCGCTTTATCTACATGCAAATAGGCCCCTAACTCGGATGTCTGCTCAATACGATCTAAGCAAGCTTGAGTGAGCTCTGTGCTACTGACGTCTCCCGCTGATAACGCTTTGCTAGCAGCCTCAATAGAAATTTCATATAGTGTTGTCATTCGCTCTACTTCCCAAACCTATTCAGAGTTATTCAATAATTTTTGGGACTCCAAATCCATCATCAAGCCTTTCGGGAGCTCCCCGTAACCCTAGATCTGTAGGCATACTTACATGGGTTTTGTCCTCTCTAAACTTTGAGGGAAGCGCCACCGCATGAGAGGTAGCCTCAACATCGGTAGTATCCAATTCGTCGAGCTTTTGAACGTACCCAATAATACCGCTTAACTCTTGGCCTAAAGTACGAACTTCCTTCTCACTCAACTCCAGGCGGGCAAGTTGTGCGACCCGACGTACGTCTTCTTCAGCTATCAAAGAGGGGTTACTCATGTTTATAATGCATCCTTACTAGTATTTACTCTATCCAATCGCCTCAACATACTCTTCGCAAGCCCCGCCTCAACTCCTTGCGGAGATAGCGCCAAGTAGGAACGGTAATGCTTCTTAGCTTCTATAGAGTTTCCTTGAAACCTCTTAATTTCCGCCAACCCCATATGAGCATCGCCCATATTAGGTTTTTCGACTAAGACTCGATTGAACATGGCAATACTCTGCTCGAAACGCTGCAAGTCGAAAAGACACCACGCCATTCCTATCAAAGCCGAAATACTCGACGACTTTTGTTCTAGGAGTTTCTCGTAGAGAATCAAAGCTTCAGCGGGGCGATCTCGCTCGCGGAGACGATTCGCAGAACGCAGCATCTCTTGAGGGGATGGGGCAAGCACGTTTTCTCGTAGGAGGGGAGTACTAGGTGATTTTGGCAAAGGAGACTGAGCTGCCTCAAGTTTTTTCAGAATTCCACTTCCGGAAGGAGCTAACTCAGAACGACTAGGGCCCAAGTCTTTTGAGCTTACTTCACGAGTACCCTCATCCACCAAAACTCCTTGAGAGTTTGTCACTTCCGGGGTAGCCCCACTACCTCTTGCGTCCCCAGTATTCGACTCTAGAGGAGCCACCCTTTTATCAACCAAAAGCTCTTGGGGCTGATGCGCTTGCTTCCCGCCTTCACTTGAAGCAGCTCTAGGAGCTGAAGCAACTAAATCAAGTGCATTATAGGCCTTTGTTTTCCCATACCAAATAGCTCCTCCGCCCACCAAGATAGCGCCCACCAGCGTCCAGGCAATTAACATCGATTGTCGATTTCGCCTCCTATACTCCCCCAGATAGGAACTCCGTTCTAGATTCCAACCTGAAAAAGCCGCGCTAATCTCCCATGACTTTTGGTTTCCGCAGATTCCACACTTGGTTTGAGAATCCTCCTGGGGCACATCGACTAATGCCAATTCATAATCGTTAGCGCATCGTTCGCACCCATTGTCCATTCGACTCTCCACCGTCCTAATTATTCTATCCGGAAACTAAGCCAAGTCGACAAACCGAGCTACAATAACCTTTTGCCCTACCTTCGGAAATTGAATGGTCAGTTTCTCACCTTTGCCGCTTCCGGTGCTGGAGAGAACTTTTCCTTCCCCAAAAGTAGCATGAACCACACGTGAACCGGGGAGAAACCCGCTAGTACTGCAAGAATCAGAATAGGAATCCGAACCAAGGTCCCTGTTTTCTTGAGAATAAAACGGGCCCTTACCAACCAAGTCCTCCTCCCCAAGAGCCTCTTTGGGAGCCTGAACCACGGTGGCTACTTCAAGTAGCTCCTCCGGTATTTCTGCAACAAAGCGAGAAATATCGGACCATCGATTTTGTCCGAAGACCGTGCGCATTCGAGCCGCCGATAAACTGAGCTTCACTTTGGCTCGGGTCAATCCCACGTAGCAAAGCCGCCGCTCTTCTTCCAACGCCGCTGAATCTTCTAAGCTCCTGCTATGTGGAAAAATCCCCTCCTCCATTCCTGGCATATAAACATGAGGATATTCCAGACCTTTGGCGGAATGGAGCGTCATCAAGGTCACCTGCCCCATGGCATTTTCTTCCTCGGGCATATTATCGACATCAGAAGCTAGAGCGACCTCCTCGAGGAAACCCACCAAAGTGGGTTCAGGGGAACCTGTGACATACTCATCAACCGCGGCCACCAATTCCGCAACATTCTCGATTCGCTCGATGCTCTCTTCAGTCCCCTGCATACGTAAAGAATTCAAGTACCCCGTGGATTCCAACAACTCTTCTAACAAACGAGCTGGATGACTATCCGTGAGCCGTTTTCGCAGATCCTCTAGAGTATAAATAAAAGCCGAAAGTGCCTTGCGAGGGCGAGCAGAAAAGCCTCTCCCGTCGCTAGCCACCAAAAGAGCTGCATCGTACATTGATACGTCTTCGTCATCAGAAAGAAGACGAAGTTTCTCTAAAGTCGTCTTTCCGATACCGCGAGTGGGCACATTGACGATTCGCAAGAAATCTACATCCGAGCGGGAATTGATCAAGAGCCGCAAATAGGCAATGGCATCTTTCACCTCTCTCCGGTCATAGAATCGAACCCCACCATAAATAACATACGGAATTCGCAAACGACGAAAACTCTCTTCGAAAGGCCGACTTTGCGCATTGGTACGATAGAGGATGGCCATATCCCGTGGATCGACGAGTTCTTCAAAATCTCCTAACACCCGATGTGCTATATCTTGAGCAATCGCATCCGCTTCATCACGCTCTGTTGGAAATAATCGAAAACCAATAGTCTCCCCGGGCCCCGCATTCGTAAATAGAGTCTTTCCTTTCCGGGTTCTGTTGTGGGCAATCACGGCATTAGCTGCATCCAGAATCGTTTGGGTTGACCTATAATTGTGCTCCAAGCGCACCACGGCCGCTCCGGGAAAGTCTCGTTCGAAGCGCAAAATATTGCCAATGTCAGCTCCGCGCCAACGGTAGATTGATTGGTCATCGTCTCCAACCACAGTCAGGCTGTGGTCTTTGGTTGTAAGAGCTTTTAACAATTTATACTGAACGGGATTGGTATCCTGATACTCATCCACCAAAATATGGGACCACCTACGATGACATTCTTCACGCACGCTAGTGTGGGATTTAACTAAACTCAAAGTATGCAAGAGCATATCGCCAAAATCCACGGCGTTAGACTCAAAGCATCTCTTTCGATAAAGCTCATAAACAGCTGCGGCCCTGCGGCTCACCATATCAAATGCCGAGGGCTCTACTTCCGAGGGCCTAAGGCCCTGATTCTTCCATTCCTCAATCTTAGATTTAATCGCTCGGGGAGGAAATGCTTGAGGATCGATATTCAATTGAGCCATGCACCTTTTGATAAGCCCCAATTGATCTGCCGAATCATAAATTACAAATGAGGCATCCAGTCCCAGAGCTTCCCCATATTGCCTCAATAATCGCCCACAAATTCCGTGAAAGGTTCCAATATCAAGCCACCTTGGGTTTAAATTAGTCAACTCTCCAACTCGACTCGCCATTTCTCGCGCCGCTTTATTCGTGAAGGTCATTGCTAAAATCTTCCCAGGCGCAATCCCCCTTTGCTCAATCATATTCGCAATGCGAAATGTCACCGCTGTAGTTTTACCGGTTCCAGCCCCAGCTAAAACCAAAAGTGGCGAGTCCCCATGCAGCACCGCATCCACTTGTTCTTTATTCAATCGGCTCAAATCCATTTAGTTACTCTTATTCCCACCGTTTCTCTCTTCAAGAAAACCGCTCATACCGCCATAAAGTATAGTGCGGCAAGCAGACAAATTAAGTGCTGATGCTTTGCCCAATTTGTCTCAGAACTGATACACTTGTCTGCATGACTACAACTTTTCGTCAACTAACAAATGAATTCGATACCTTAGTCTCTCGCGCAATGCGACAAGGCTACCTTGACCCAACCGATTTTTTGGACATCTTCGAGCAATTAGACCTGCTGGCCGCTAGCAAAGCAGACAAAATACGAGCATTAGCCTTTCATCTCCAAAATATCCCCACAGAGTTTTTTAGCTGCACAGAAACCACCCTCGTGTATCAGCTCAATTCGTTACCCTACGAACCACTTTCCAATGGGAGTGCGTTTCGAACCAGCTGGCTAAGCGAAAACGAGCACTTGGCACTCGAAATGCCGTTCGGGAAAGTCTCGGTCCTTCATTTTACAACTCATCTTAGTTTCCTCTCCCACTATTACCTTGAGACCCTCGAAGAAAGTGGATCCCCTGGCGAAATCGACTCGACTCCCGTGAAAATCGAGAAAGTTGCCGACTCGCTAGGCCTCACCGCCGAAGAGCTTACCAATCTATACGATGGCACCTCAGGACTACTAGAGCGATTACTTCACGGTGAGCTTTCCTTTCCCGAAATACACATTCATGCCTCCCTTAACCCCGCTACGCTGCAGAGAACCGTCTCCGAACACACTTCAAAACTAGTGCAAGAACTAGCCGAAGCAGGACTTGGTAATCGAGATCTCCACCTCTGGTTTGGCAATGATCTCCCCACCTATTTTCTATCACCCTTTATTCGCGACATGGAAAATCACTTCGAAAGCTGGGTAGAAGCCAATTTGGAGCACCTAGGGCCCGACCTTCAGAATCAACCCTATCAAGCGCAGGACCCCGATTTTACCATGGGTGTAGCCTTGGACTTCTTAGGCACCGACGAGCACCTCCTCAATGAAGTACAAGAGGCAAATACAAAAACGGGCATTTCCCATCACCAATTATTGGGACAACCCTACGAAATAATCGATTGCTCTCGCCTCGATTATTCTGCGCTAGACCCTAGAATTCGACCCCAAAACCCCACGTCGGAGAGTCCGGTGATTCTCAGACTGCCTCACCTGCTCGAGGACGAACGAGGTGAATTGCTTCGAACCCTCAGTCGACTAGCTACAAATCGCATACAAAGCGTTAGTATTGCCATGGGTGGAACCCACCTAGGGCATTCACCGGGCAGTCTATTGATCTGCGATTTAGCCCTTCGATGGGAAGGAGAAAAGAAAATAGCGTTCCCTGCCCGTTCCGCCCTATCCCGTTCATTTCCCGACAATGCCGGAGGTGTATTGCTAACAGGCCCCTGCGGCCCACTTTTGTCGGGCGCACACCTCAAGAGTCTATCAAAAGAGCTCCGGATCGCTGGAGTTACCCTCGGCTTCGGAGGCCTCTTAGAAGCGATGGCTGACTGCTTATGGAGTGGGTTACTCAAACCAACAACAAAACTGCACTGGCCGTTGCTATCACAAATGACCCTGCCCAGTGGGCGACCCGATCTAGATAGCCTTAGGGGGTGGTCTCAAATTATAGCAAACATTGTAGGACCAATTCTCAGCGCCAAAGCCGAAGTCGCCCAAGAGCCAATTCAAAAAAAAGAGCCCCCACCAGCACCAAAGCCGCAAAAACGGAAAAAAGCAGCGCAGCCAATGAGCTACCAGCCCCCCTCAACAAAGCGCATTCAAGACCTTAGTGGTGGACCTGTTCTTCCTCCGCCTGGTTACGAAGGAAATCAACCCAGCCTTCCACAGAAGCCACACAACGGGCGAAAACTACGCATCAAGGCCTAATCCTAGACCTTATCTTCTCAGTAAATGAGATGCAGCTGGAACAAGCCAGCAAAATCATATTCGGATTCCAATTCAGTGATCTGAAGAGCCGGTATCAGTTCCAACCAAGTTAGAATCTGCATATTGGCGCCGATGTTAAAGCCCATTTCATGGGGAAGTCGATTCATACTGCCTGGGTGACTCAAGACGTGAATGCGCTGAAATTCACCGTAAAGATCTAACCATTCCCGCGCAAACCACCCCAAGCGACCGTAGGCCGCCAATTCATTTTGAGCTTGGGTTGAATTAAATTTACGCTGAAAATCCAACTCGAGGAGTAAATAACTCTTTCCAATCCCTTTGAGTCGAGTGAAAATACCTCCGGCAATTCGCTTTTGAAAAGTAGTCTGCCCATATAAAGTCGAAACACCAATTGCCGCTCTCCCCGGCAAAAGGTACGCAGCCGTGGCGGACAAGCCTTTTTCTTGGCTCTCCCAATCACGCCAAGGTTCATCGCCCAAAAAGCCCATCGCCGATACCGACCAATCTTGAGAATTCCAATCTAATTGGAGTCCGTAGGACTGATCGTATTTATCAAATCCGAGGCGCCGCCGTACATATACCGTATGATCGGGAGTCCGAGTTCCAAACGGTTGTACCAGGCGCCCCACGCGCAATGACAACTCTTCGGAATAACGCCATTGAAGCCAATGCTGACGCGACAAAGCATCAAAACGCCGCTTAGAATTGCCCGTCTTCTTTGGGGTCACGCTAGCGTAGAGTGTCCATTTATCCCAAGCCATAACCCCCTGCGCCTCAAAGAGCATAGGAATAAAGTAGAGTTCCTTGCCTGCCCCAATCTCCGTAACTGCATTCACCGTCAAAAAGCGAATATCGAGTCCCAGATCCCAATGAAAGGCAGCCCCCCCTTCGTCATCTTCACCGCTAACAATTCGTTTTTCCAGAGTTTCACGCAATGAGTGAATAAACTCCACATCCAAGTCATCAGGAAATAGCGCTTGCGTTACCGCAACCCCATAGGCGTTCAAAAGCCCCCCACCGTCGGGACTGTAATGGCAAGAACCACAAGTAGCGTATCCATGCGCAATATACTGTGGGTAGGCATAAGCATCATTAGGCGCCCATGCCCACAAGAGAAAAGCAACTAGAATGCCTTTAAAGGCTCGCTGATTCATCTACTTCTTCCTTAAGACGAGAATTAGTTGCAATTTTAATTCAGGACTCATCTTCACAACTGCAAACTTCGGCTTGCGAATCTTGTAATCCGTAATGTTCAAATCGAAATTGGACTCGATGGAAATTTCAGTTTCTGATTGACTCTTTACCACAGCATCTACTTCAATCTGCTTTTCTACACCATGAAACTTCAATATCCCCTTAAGACGAGATGTGGCTCCTTTTTGCATGTTCACCGGCTGGCTCTTTAAGGAGAAATCAATAGAGGGGTACTTCTTCACTTGAAGGTACTTCTTATTCATATGACTGTCGCGCAGCCCCATTCCAGTCTCAAAGCTATCGGCCTTAATTTGAATATTTGCAAAAACCAACTCACTGCCCGCTTCATTGAATTGAACCGCTCCCGCAAGAGCCTGAGTTTCCCCCTTAAAGCTCGACCCGGTTATCTTAGCAATAAAGGTAAGCTCACTTCCCTTAACAACCTCGTAGTCTGCGGCCACCACCAAGCTTGGGCACATCAAGCCAAGCGTTAAAATTATTTGTATTAGACATTGATTAATTCTCATAAAGTGCTCCACGGCAATACCAGGTCCTAAATCGTCGAAGATACTCGTCCTCTAATCTAGCGCCGCTTGGCGGCATCTCCCCAAGGGCCATTTGGGTATAAATGATGTCGGCTTTGTATAGGGAACTTTTGTAGGCGGCTTTGGGAGTGGAGAAGTCGTAACCATTAACAGGATTGGTGGCGTTATGGCACCACCCACACTCGAACTGCAAAAAATCGGAAACCTCTTTAAACCCAACTTTCCCTTCCGGGAGAATATCTTCACAAGTCAAACGTTCTTCAGCCGAGCCCCCGCAACCGAAGCCCGTAATAAAAACAAAGGCGATAAGCGCTAAAACACTTCTTTTCACATTTAAACCCATTCTTCTATTAGACACATCAGCAATCACCAATTGTCCAAAGTTATTGATTCGATTTCAAGAACTATGAAAAACAAAAGCGAAATCGATTATTTAGTAAAGCCTGGTCAAAATCACCTAAAACTAAGACGGGACAATTTCCCGAAGAATTTAAGATATAGACTCCGCAAGCTCGGTATTTCGCTCCGCAATGATCTGATCGATCGTGGCTTGGGATTCGTCGTCTAAATTGACAAACTCAACTCCCATTCCAGGAGCAGCCGAACCTGGGGGGTTTACATGAACGACCTTTCCCAAACCCTCGATGAGTTTGCCACCGTTGGTCAAACGAAACTGCAAATAGATCATAGAGCCTTCCGGATGTGGCTGAGAAGTTCGAATAAAGATTCCACCAGCGGATACATTGACCGCATGTTCTCGCAAAAACTCATCCATGTTTTCCAAACGAAATTGGACCAGCATGTTCAATGGCACCCGGTGCGATGCTCTGCGGTCGTCCCCTTGGGTCATTGCTATCTTCTCCTCTTTAAACAAAGCTTTGCATATTCAACATTCTGGTCAAGGCCAAAATGAATGCGGTCCATTTAACTACTAAAGGCCAAACCAACTTCTTCGAGCGCCTCAGCTACGGTCTTTACACCATGCAATGGCAAAGAAGCGGCAGGCCCCGTCCACCGGTCAAGATCCACTTGAGGAACCAAACAGCGAGAAAACCCGAGAGCTTCCGCTTCCAAAATTCTAGCTGCCAACTGGGAAACTCCCCGCACTTCCCCTGAAAGTCCGACTTCACCAACAACTACAAAATCAGTAGGCACCTCGATTCCGCGAACCGCCGAAGCAAGCGCAAGCACGACCCCCAAATCTGCGGCGGGCTCAGTTAACTTAACCCCGCCGGCTACGTTCACATAAATGTCGTATCCTGAAAGTTCAAAACCCGCCCGCGCATCCAAAACAGCGCATAGCATCGCTACTCTTTGTTGATCGAAACCAAGTGTCGTTCGACGAGGTGAGCCGTAAAGCGATGCGGTCGAGAGCCCTTGAACCTCGAGTAAAATCGGACGAGACCCCTCTAAAGAGGTAACCACCGCAGCTCCCGGAGCTTGCGCCCGCTGACTAAGAAACACTTCAGAAGGATTACTCACAGGACGTAGTCCCCCCGCATGCATTTCAAAAACACCGATTTCTTGAGCTGAACCAAATCGATTTTTATGAGCGCGCAAAATTCGGTAAGCGCCAGTTCGCTCCCCCTCAAAATAGAGGACCGTATCGACCATGTGCTCCATGACCTTTGGGCCGGCAATGGCTCCTTCTTTGGTAACATGCCCCACCACGAAAGTCGTTATATTCTGCCCCTTGGCCAATTCCATCAAATGGTGAGTGACCGCTCGAATCTGCGACACAGAGCCAACAGAGCTCTCGCTAGAAGGCGTCCCAACCGTCTGGATGGAGTCAATAACTACGACGTCCGGTTTGACTTCTCGGCGGGCAATATCCAACGCCTCAAGATTCGTGTCCGCCAACAAAAATAGATTATCCGAGAATACTTCAAGTCGATTGGCTCGAACCTTAATTTGCTGGAGAGACTCTTCGGCGCTCATGTATAGAATCTTCTTGCCAGCCTGCGCCAACTTCCCCATGGCTTGGAGTAATAAAGTCGACTTACCGATGCCCGGATCGCCCCCCACAAGGGTCAGGGCCCCGGGAACCAGACCTCCACCTAAAACCCGATCCAACTCGGGAATTCCAATCTCCAACCGTTCTCCCGTCTCAAAACCTATTTCCGAAAGCGATTGCACACTTGCAAGCTGAGTGCTTCGACCCGAGGTTGGAGTCTTCGATACAACTTCTTCAACCAACGACTCCCACTGATTACAACTCGGGCATTTGCCCATCCACTTTAGTTCTTGGTGACCGCAGGCCTGACAAATATAAACGCGTTTTTCTTTACGATTTTTCATAACAATACTTGTTACATAGAGCTCTGACAGTCCGCCTTGGACAAGGTCAATGCAGCTAAGGCAAAAACACTGGCAAAGATGAAGATAAGGTACTCAGAGCCAATCCCCTCAAGCAGCTCCCGTCAGTCAAGAAAGCCAGCAGGAAACCCTTGGGCTTATGCAAACCACGTCATCGGTGCACCCACCGATTCGCCATTCAAGATTCGATTGGCGCAGACCCGAGCACCGATAACAACTTTCTCGTGGAATTCAGCAGTTTCCCTCTCCACTTGGTCCAAGTACTCTAGAAGTTTTTTGAAGGATTTACGAAATTCAGTCATTTGGGCCTGAGTCATCAACTCAAGTTCTATCCCAGCCCGCATTAACTCCAATCGCGTGGAGTGCCAAATGGCTTGTGCCTCTTCACCTAGGTCGACCTCTTCCGAGGCCGAACCCTTCGGCTCAACAGCCCACGCGTCATCGGCCCAAAGAGATTCATCGAGCATGAGCATGTCTTTGTAGGCGTCCAAAACATCGTCGTGGCTATAAAGAAAATCCAGAGCATTCGCCCCAAGGCCAATGGAATCACCGGATTGATTATCCACTACCTCAAGGGTTTGAACCCCATTTTTAGCCATCGTATTCCACAACCAGAGCTGCTTAATTGCATCTTGCGCTTGAGAACTACGTGCATGCCAGCTCGCGCGGACTAAGAACTCATCGATGGGCTCACCGGGCTCGCGCTCAATATTGATACCAAGTTTCTCACGGATAATCGCTACCGTTTTAGCATCAATCGCCGCAGCGTTCAGATCGGACCCCACAAGGAGCGTGCCATTGTCGTTGACCAATCCAAATTTCAAAAGGCCGGCCAAAAGCTCCTCTTTGGCACCAGGCTCAAATTCTCCATTTCGATTCATGATGCCCAAATGAACGGCAACCAAAAACTCGGGTCGCTCAGAAAATTCGGCAATCTCATACG
>CAXGXL010000040.1:0-13751 GCA_964013555.1 uncultured bacterium | reverse complement strand
TTGGGGGCCAAGGTTCGCCATGGGAGCCACGTGGAGGTTCTCGTTGATTTCAAGGGGGCACCGTGAGCCCAAGTGGCGACGCCCGAATCGACCTCCCACTTCAACGAGCGCAAAAAGACATCCCTGATTTTGGTTTGGGTCGCGGCGTCAATGACGTTGTCTGCGCGCAATTGGGCCAGGCGGCCCAGGGTTGAAGGCTCGTAGGCGTCGGCGGTTTTATTTCTTTTTTTGCGCCATTGACGGTAGAGCTCTCCTACTTCTAGGGTTAACCCCCGGGTGAAAATTTGCTTTGCGCTGAGAACCCCAACGGCCGATTTGGCGCCGTTTAGAGCTGGGGCCCATTCTGAGGCAAAGACTTGAAAGAGGGGGGCGTGGGTGTCCTCAAAGGTTTTTCGCAAGGCAGCATAATCTATAGTGCCGCTGAGCAATCGTGCATCGGTCCACAAAGCAGATTGTTGCATTCTGGTATTTTTTGGGGCCATAAAAGCTATGAGATCGGCCGATGTGGCAAAGGTTTGAACTCCCCTTTCGACCCAATCGAGTTGCAGGCCATTGCCTTGAATGTGTTCACCATCCACATGGGGTACGATATTGAGTTTAGCCAATGCTGCGGTGCGAGCGGCTTCCCATTTTGTGCTCACATCTTGTTGAATATCTAGGCCCCACTTTCTGACTTGGCCCTCAGAGCTCTTTGGGACGTTGAGAGCCACCAAGAGCAAATCGAGGTCACTGACCACCGAAAGTTCTTGGCGGGCCCAAGAGCCGAAAACTATCCACCCAAATTGAATCCCGGTTGGGGGCGCGAGCCGCCTTTGTGCCTCTCGAATGAGTCCTAAAATAGCGTTATCGGCAAATTGGGTTACTTCGCTATTTTCAGTGGGGATACTTGCATTCGAAGCGCGCGAGGACTTAAGCCCTTGGTATTTTTGGACCAAAGTACCCAAGTCTTGGCCCAATCCTGCAGCCTTTGCACTGCGGGAGGGGAGGGTTGAGGCGACGGTGCTAAGTAAAAAGAGAAGAGCGGTGCAATAGAGCGGATAGATACATTGAGTAGGACCGAGCTTAGGGTGGTTATTAATAGGCATGGTTTCTCCTCTTATCGGGATTGGTTAACTGGTGGGCTAGGTGTAGGTGCTGGGCTCCAGTCACCTGCTTTGGAGTTTTTGTCAACCATCGGAATTGGGAGCCCAAAAGCCAACGAAGGGCCCCATTTATTAAAAGTTGCTGCCACAAGGCCAGGTGGCTAAAATGGTAGGGCCTTGGGATTTTGTTTGGCGGTGAACTCAATGGCCAAAAAATATTCAAGAAGGGGCACTTAGAAACCAAGTGGCATCGACTCAATGAGGTGGTGCTTTATGGCTGCGGGGGAGACTCCATGAGGTTGAGGCACATTGTACTTGGAGGCTGCTCGCGTGGTTGGCTGATTGCGATTTGGCTTGGGTGCTGGTTTGGCTCTTCGGGTGCTGCCTTGGCTCAGGAGTGTGAAAAATGGATTTGCATTGTGGGGGACACCAACCGCGATGGATACATTCTCTACGACGACCATGCAGGGAGGGCCCAGTGGAACGAGGACCGCGGGGCTATTTTCAATGTAAACTTAGATGCGGATGAGTTTGATGAAGATACGAGAACTCGGGTTGGCAGCATCGAAATTCCTCGAGCTGGTCGGGCGCCGCGGGTGGTTAGCGTGCCTTTGCCCGATGCGATTCACTTTGCTGACGATGGTCGCCCAAGGGATGAAGACTATCTCGTTCGCAATGAGGACGATTTTAACGACCTGACTCCCTTTCGAATTGAGCTTCCAGCCTGGGAGGCGGGGGATGTTGTTTCCCTAGAAAATTTGAGTTACCGCGGGGACCCGATTCCGATGAATCGAGTTCACGTTTATCAATTGTGGAACGTGCGTGAAAGACACGGAGACAGCGTTAGAAGGTCTTTTGTGAACAAGGCCCGAGAGATGTGGGATGGGGGTCGTGCACGACCTTTGCAAGCTATCTGGGGGAGTATGACCGGCGAGGGGGATTTAGCCCCCCCATCTGATTCTAGTATCGTGCTTGACGGTGTTTCAGAGGGGCACAATTATTTTGCCTTAGAAGGGTTGGTATTTCGCTGGATACATAGTGCTCCTCGCGACATTCGCTTCAACGGATACTTGAGATTGCGGGCCACACTCAGAGACAGAAATGGCAAAGTTGTTGCGCGCGATACCATGGAAATGAAAGTTGCCCCCTGGCTAATGCTCTCGGTGGAGACCCAAAGTGAGGAGGTTTTTGCTGCGTACAATAGCCTCAATGCTCCGCTACGTGAGGACCTGGTTTGGCGATTTGGGCCCTCGCGAGGCTATACGGGGTTGGGCCGTTCGGGCCAATTAAGCGCGATTGATGAGGGTTACCGTGACAACCAATGGTTTCAAGACCACGTCGAAATAGGGTACACCAAAAGACCGGTGGCTGAGCACCAAAGGGGAGGCGGTGAAATGCATGTGGCCTTTAGAGTGCCTTATACGCGCGGGCGGCGTGTGGGCCTTCCCACGTGGCCTCATCGAGAGCTTCTGTACCGGGCAAACACGGGGCTCTTTACAATCGGTGCAAATTTTGGAGCAGAGGCCCAAGACTACGGGGGCAACCTCGAAATTTTTTCTTCTGAGCGCAACCCCAATGGACGCATCGTTGTGGGGGTAGGAGCTTCCGACGAATTAGAGGATTTTTTGGGCGACCAAGAAGTTCAAGTTGACCCGGAGTGGGTCGTGCCTGAGAGTGTGCCCGTTACGTGGTTAACAGTTGGGCACATTGACGAAACGGTTTCGTTTTTGGACAAAGATAGAGTCGCTATTGCCGATTCGGCTCTGGGCTGGCGAACCCTTCGTGAGTCAGATGCATTAGATAGTGCACTATTGTTTTGCGAAGACAAGTCGCCACCTATTACTGGAACGACTCGCGAGGCGAGTCAAGAGCGCCGAAGAGGGCGGTTTTGGGTGACTCGCATTCGATTGGGCGCCGGCAGTGGATTGATTGACCGGCTCGAAGAGAATTCTCGTCGAGGTGAACCTCATCTAGGCTACATGCGCTTTTTTGATGGCCCCTCTGAGGCACACGAGAGCGTCGGGTTGGTGGGGGAGATTGATAGTTATTCTGAGGATTCTGTCTTTATATCGCAATGGTGGAAAGGGTGTGTGATAGATCCGTCCGAAAATGGAACCCGCAGAGGGGCTCAGGTAAGAGTGCCTGGGGAAATGCGCTTCGTCTATTGTTTGAAATCTAAGAAAAAGAAACTCAAAAGAAACCAGGCTAAAGCACCGGCATTTGTGACCAAGGCGGAAATTCTGTCGAGTGAAGGACTTCGACGCATCAATGAGGAGCTTGTGCCCAGAAAATTAAGGAGTATCGAACGCATTTTGGGGAAAGAAAACATGGGAGTCGATGAATTCATTCGTATCCCCGCTTTGTTTACGGTAGAGCGACATTTCAGTTCAGTGGTTAACGGAGACCGACGACTTGATTGGGTTGATGCGTTTTTTCCAAACCCGGTGAATTTGCAACTATTGCGAGGCGAGTATTATGTGCCTCGGCCTTTTGGCCCGGTAGATAGCAGCAGTCGCGATATTTTCGAAGAGGCGATTTCCGGGCCCCTACTGCGGCATGCCGGCGGGGGGGCATTCGTGTTCTTTGTCGATGATTTCGAACTCTATCACTCGAATTTAGGAGAGGTACATTGCGGTTCGAACGTAAAGAGGGCTATTCCTAGATACGATTGGTGGAGCGTCAATCGAAGGGGGGGCCGATGAATCCATTTGGGGGACAGTTCAGCTCATCAACGCTAGGTTGCGCTTTGTTTTTGGCTCTTTTGGGGTGGGGGGGAATTGTCAAGGCAGGGCCAATGTTGGACGCACAGGCCAACGAGAGCTTTGGGGAATATACCAAAAGGCAAGAGAAGGCCTATGAGAATTACCTTAGCACACTAAAAGAAGTGGGGGCTAAGGTGGATGAACTTAGAAGAACCTACGGGACTGGCGCTTTTCGCCAAGCAGAAGCGACTTCCGACGAAGTTGCAACCCTGGTTTTGGCTACCTCAAAATTTTATGAGTTAATCGACCTCTTGTTTTTGCAAGCCCAAGGCTTGAACCTTAGAGAATTAAAAATTGAAATCACAAAAGACAAAGCAGCCCTCAATACCTTCGAAGAAGGCATTAGTGCGGCGACAAAATTGATTTTGCAGGCTTACAAACAAGACCAACCCGAATTAACGAAGGAGACGGTACGCTCCGTGGATGCGAAGGTTCTCACAGAGCAGCAACAAGCCCGCGATAGATTCAATGCCAAGCGAGGCGAGCTTGAACTAACCTTCGAAAAAGAGCGTGTGCTAAGGGACCACAAAAGGCGCATTCGGGGCAAGGTTGCCTTTTTGGGGTCACTGGGGTTTGGCGAGAAATCTCCACTGAAGCCCTTCATGACGCAACTAGTGAAAGAACTCACCAAGCAAGAGGGGGCTTTGGGCACCACTCTGAAAGAAATTCGTCACAAGCAAGCGGGGCTTCGAAAAGAAATCGAAGCCACACAAGAGCAAGGCCGTCAAGGAGCAACTCGCACCAAGGAGCCAACTGAGTCTACCAAGGCGAGCGAGCTTGCAATCAAAAAGTGGGAAGACAAGGTGGTGGCTCTAAAGAAGAATAGGCGCCTTGTGCGAGCGGAGATTCGGTTTGGTGCCGTTCGATTGGGTGAGTTAGAGAAATTGGCCGTGTTGAAAAAGACCGGTATTCTTGTCGAGCTGAAGGGGGCGCTGGCAGCATTGCTGCCTCTTTTGAATAAAGAGCTTGACGAAATTGCAACGATGCTGGCGGACCTGGCTAAAGAGGAAAAGACCTCCGCCAAAAGCAAAATGATCTCGGGGAGCAAAAGTCAAAATTTAGAGGCAATCATCAAAGAGGCCGTGGCGCTGCTTGCTCGGTTGAAAATATCGAATCTAGAGACTGATATTACCAATCAAGTAAAGCAGGCGAAGGCAGCTGAACCCACATCAACAAAGCCCAAAATTCTTAATACCGACACACGCCGGTTGATAGACATTGTAGATCGGATCGTCGCGGCGTTGGCGCCTCCTAGGGCGGCGCCTCGGGTGGCCGAGAACCCAGGGCCGATTGCGAAAGAACAATTGGGCGAAGGGTACATAAGAGCCTGGGAGGCTCTCTTGGTGGCGCCCTTTACCAGCGAAGTGCGCTTGATGGGCGAGACCATCGGTGAGGCCCTTGGGCTTATTGCTTCACCCAATTCGATCACCCCACTAGCGGATGCCTGCGATGTGGTAAGTGCTTCAAACGTCGCCGACAAGAGCTTCGCCGAAGATCGGTTGAGGGGAATTGTTTTGGCTTTAAGAGCAATCGATAGGGCCCACAAGGGGTCCACTGCACTCAAGGCGCTTAGAGCGTGCATCAGGAAATACGCGAGTACGAGATAAGATTAATTCATGTACCACGAAGTAGTCTGCTTTTTTCAGTCCAATAGGCGTCCCAGGTGGCTGCATTCAACCACTTAGGGCTGGGTGGGCGGCTCTTGGCAGGCCTCTGGTATTAGAAACTAGATGTAATTATTTTTTTGGACAGCCTCCAACGGGGCCTAGTCTGACGCAGGCTCTTTTCTCAAAACGCTCTTTGGGGTTGGCGAGAAGGTGGTTTTGAACGGGGAAAAGAGCAAAAAAACTCGGGAAGCTGCCCAAACACCCTATTGAAAAGTTTCGTGTCGAGACCAATTTTGTCCGAAAGAGATTGCCAAGACGCAAAATCAATGGGTATCTCCTCGTCGATAGAGAGTATCTCACCAGGTTCTTTCGCCAGTGCAGCCTGAGAATACGCGCCGTCCGGCTTTGGAGTTGTTCGAGGCTGAATGTGTTTGTGACGAGAAGGTGCCCCTTACCGTAAGACTGCTCGAGTTTCGATTCTGGGCAATAAATGCAGGTGAAAGAGCGCCACTTTCTCAAACTGGAGAAGTGAGTTTTTCATGTTTGCTCAAAGATTAGTTGAAAGCCTGCTAAACCTCAGAAAGACAGTGTTGGTTTCTCTTTTGGCGATGACCCTGGGCGCAGGGTATTTTGCGGCTCAAGTTCCTTTCGATAATTCCATCGAGATATGGTTCTTAGAAGATGATCCGAGCCTTGTTACTTATAAGGAATTTTTGGAGCGGTTCGATGGAGATCAGCGAGCGATTGTTGGGGTTTTTAGCGAATCCAATCTCTTCACACGGGAGAATATCCAGCTGATTAAAGAGCTCACCGAGGCCGCAAGAGAGGTTCCTTTTGCAAGCGATGTTCAATCTTTGACAACCATCGATATTGTTCAATCTATCGACGACGATTTAGAGATAAGCCCCCTCTTTAAAAAAGTGCCCACTAATGACCAAGAGGTCGAAGAATTTAAGAATTTAGTTATTTCAAATCCAGTCTTGTACGACAATTTGGTTTCGGCTGACCAAAAGGCCACCGCTATTTTTGTTAGCCTTCAAAATGACACGACGGACTTTGTTAGCAAGGTGGCTATGACTGACGCTCTCGAAGCTCTCAAGGAACGCACCAAAGGAACAGACGTGAGTCTGGTTCTTAGTGGGGCACCAGTAACCGACGCCTGGTTCGACCGGTTTAATAAAGAAGATGCGGCAACCCTACTTCCTTTGTCTATCTTAATGATTATGCTGGCGACGTTTTTGGTCTTTCGCAGGTATTCCGCCGCGACGCTACCTCTAGTGGTGGTGGGGGTCGCGATTATTTGGACATTTGGTTTGATGGGGATCATGGGGCTTAAGCTCACCGTTATTGGGGCTACCTTGACCGCAATTATTCTAGCGGTCGGTGTGGCCGACACCATTCACGTTTTGGCCGACTACTACCATGAGAAGGCCAAGGGATTGGCAAATCGGGACGCTATCGTAAAAGCAGTATCAAGTCTTTTGGTACCGTGCCTTTTTACATCAGCTACCACCATTGCTGGTTTGCTCTCGCTTAGTGTGAGTCAACTCAAACCCATTCAAGAATTTGGCTGGCTGGCGGGCTTCGGGGTTTTATCTGCTTTTGTGCTGAGCGTGACTTTGTGTCCTATCTTATTATTCTACATTGGCAAAAAAGACATCATGAAACCCGAAGGGCCGTCGAAACTTACTCTTTTACTTGAAAGCGTGCTGGCAAAAACAACTCGCCATTCTAAACTTATTTCGCTGGTGGCTATAGTGCTTTTGGTTGTTGCTGGGTGGGGTTTTTCACAGATGCGGGTGGGAGCTAACCCGATAGGTTATTTTAAACCCGATTCTGAGGTTCGAGATGCCATTAAGAAAATCGACGAAGAGCTTGGTGGAACCGTCGAGATTAGTTTCTACATCAAAACCGAAGACGACCGGTTCAAAGATCCGGACTTTCTTGAGCGCTTGGATAAAGTTAATAGTTGGATAGAAGAGATGCCTGGTATTCGAAGCATTCTCAGTCCTACCGATAGCGTGAGAGAAATTGACCGAGTTCTTAATGGTGCAAAAAAAGAAGGTACGGGCCAAGAGGCGAGACCCACAAAAGGAAACCTTCCTAAGACCAAAGCATTGGCTGCGCAATATTACCTTATTCTTGAAGGATCTGACGATTTCGAAGATAGCATTCAAGACGATTACAGCATAGGAAGAATGACCGGCCGGGGTGAACTTAATAAGGCGCACCTCTTCTCAAGCCGTCTACCTGAAATAGAAAGCCGTTTTGCGAAAGAATTTCCAGAAGAGGATGTCTCTATTCAAGTAACAGGGTACGCCCGCCTTATGGGCGACATGGAAAACTACCTACTAGATAGCCAAATCAAGAGTTTTCTTATTGCGTTTATTGTTGTTACTTTTATGCTCGGTTTTCTTCTTCGGTCGGTTTCACTGGGTGTTTTCTCGATGATTCCCAATTTGGTTCCCATCTTTTTGGGCTTGGGATTTATGGGCTTAGTCGGTGTGCCTCTAGATCCGGCGACGGTTATGATTGGGGCGATCGCCATGGGGTTGGTGGTCGACGATACGGTTCATTTCTTGGTGCGCTTAAGGCGCCACTCAAAAGCAGGAAGCGGTTTAGAAGGAGCGCTGCGGGGGGCTACCCTTGATGCGGGTCGGCCCATCGTGGTGACGAGCTTCGTTTTGATTTGTGCATTCTCTATTATGGTATCGGGAAGCTTCACGCCAAATATCAACTTCGGCTTTATTTCAGCGGTGATTATCTTATTGGCTCTCTTAGCTGATTTGATTTTGCTGCCCGCTGCATTAAGAATTTTTCGCCCCACGATTTAGGTTATTAGAGCAAAGCGCGCTGGCTTGCACTTTGAGGTGGAAGCTTAGGGTGCTTTAGACTTCGAGTTTGTTTCGAGAAGCGGGGACTTGGTTTAAGTGTTAGAAGTCTGCCGCAAACGAATAAAGGCCGGTGCATCATCGAAATGGTGCACCGGCTTCTCATTGCTAGAAATCAAGCGATTCCCATGTTAATGCTCTATCCCCAACAATTATTCAAACAACGACTCATTGAGGTCGTCAACGCCCCATGCGTATCGGACTGTAGCGTTGCCTGCAGCGTAGCCAAAGGCTGACATGACGTAGGTCTTGTCGAGGGTTCCGCTGATGGTGATGTACTCGTGGCCTTTATCTGCGCCGACTCCGTCGTATCCGCTATAGCAAAACGTGATATTGGAGGAGTTGGTGTAGCACTCATGGACCGAACCGTTGAGATTACCTTGGGTATGGGGCAAACCAGTCCAGGCTATGACGTATTTGCCGGTTTCTTTGTCCATAACTCGAACATCCACGTCTTTGCCGCCTTCAGTCTTAAGCTCGATGCGAATATCGCTTTTGCCCGCAGGGATGTCTCCGACCAGGGTATTGGCTCTTAAGTCGATGGCTTGAACAAATTCGCCCTCTCCTTTGTCGACGCAATTGTTGGGGGCCAACCACTTGTACCTGATGTCGGCAGTACCTGCAGCATAACCAAAGGCTTCCATCACCAATTCTCGATTGGTAACCCCACGAATTTCAATCCACTCTTTGCCCAAGGTTGAATCGGTTCCATTGTAACCACTGTAACAGAATTCTACTTGAGTAGGGTCTGTCCAACATTCTTGTTGGGGGCCGTTTAGTTGGCCTTCGGTAGACGGGTCTCCGGTCCAGGCAATGATATACTCTCCGGTTTCCTTGTCTTTAAGGCGAATATCAACGTCGTTTTTTGAAGAGAGCTCAATGCGGATGTCCTTTTTGTCTTTAGCAATGGTACCTACGGTAACCACGGCCTTATTTTGAATGGGTTGACCAAAGTCACCGCAGCCCGGATCGCAGGCATTTCCCCAGTTAAACCCGCCGCCAGAGGCACCGGTGGATGAGGCTGTTCCGGCGGGGCAAAAAGCAGGCCCACAGGTTTGGTCTTTGTTTTCGCGCAAGGGAGCTGCGCGAAAAACAACATAGGTTCCACTGGTAATGGTTGAGAAATCGTATTGATTGACCGTTGTTGGGTTACCCACAGGAGCATTTTGCTCGTACACGGTCACCAAACTGCCCTGGATAGACTTGATGATAGAAGTGTGATTGGGTTGTTGGCCTACGCCAAAAAACCATCCCTGGCTGCTTCGGAGTCGGTCGAATTGAAGAATATCCCCCGGTTTAGCTCCCGCTAAGGTGTTGGTTGCAACGGTGGAGCCTAGATAAAAACTCTGGGGGGGGTAGGCACCAATTGCAAGAAGCCCATCTTTTGCCAGGGTGTAACATTCACCGTTGCCAACCCGATTGCCTACTTGACTTTCGGCATACTGGATTAACGCCTGGTTAAACTGACAGGCGTCGGTTTCTTGCTCAAACCCATTTCGATTTCGAACGCCTTCTAAAAGGTTGGAGCTAATTTGGCGCGGACCCGCCCCGACTGCGAATTTTTCGACTTGGACGGAGAAGCTTGATGCAAGATTGGTGGTTAAAGTGATGATGCGCTCAGAGCCTTGTATGGTATTTCCATCCGATTCATATCCGTGGACGCCTTCTGTAACTGACATGATTTCTTGAGTTAGTCGGTTAACAACAATGAGAGTCTTTAGTGAACGGTCCAAAAGAGGGGTATTGCTATCGCTTTCGAGCATAAAGACCTCGTAGAGGTCTAGAAATTCATCGTTTCTGGAACCGAGGTGAAATCGGTACACCTCGTGCGCATTGCTCGGGGTAAAACTGCTTAGAAAGTTAGGCAATTGGGCTAAGCGACCCATTTGAAGAGCACCTTGTTCTTGCAGGTGAGCTTCTTGGATAGAAATATCGTCAGCGGAGCCGCAAGCAGAGACGGAAACGAGTAGGGTAGATAGCATAAGAGCACTTAGAAACGAGCGGGTAGCGCAACGCAACGAAGGGCGTTTTGTTGAAATGAGAAATCGATTGTGGACCATTGTGGGCTCCTTGTTGAGGTTGTGACTAAGGGCAAAGCAAGGAGCGGGCCAAAGGGAAGAGAACCCATAAGTGATTGATTAATTGCTTCTTTTATTCGAGCAACTAAAATTATGCATGGACTCTTGCACAAGTTTCTACGTTGGTAGTCTACGATAGTAGAATTTTATTCTCTCTCGGATACTTGGCCTCATAGGATGCCAAAGCGAGCTACACTAAAGGGACGAAAACGCTATTGTTGGTGTGAACCACACTGGGTGCTCGTTGGGGGCCATGGGTTGTGCGTGCAACAAAGAGTGCCCCGTACGTGTAAGCGGTCAAGGTCAGGGGGGCGTGTTTTGTAAACTAAGGGCGCGAGAAAAGACGTAGCCTACTACCATCCATGCCCAAACACTTGTGTAAAAGAAGCCTAGTCCAAGTCCCAGCAGCCCAACAAAGGATAGGCATACCGCAATGAGGGCGATGCCCCAGGCATGAAGATACGCTCTGCCCCCTTCAAGAGCTCGGCGCCATGCTTTATCGGGGCGGTAGAGGTAGCTGATATCGTTGTAGGCGGCATTGTAGGTCATGCCCCCCGGCAGAGTGAAGATGGCCAAACAAAAGAGAGCCGCGGCGAGAATGTAGAGCCATGAACTGGTGCGATGGGCGATTAGAGCGGTAATAAGTGCCGGGGATAAATAGGAGCAGATGGCACAAAAGGCCTTAAGGCCTCGACCGAAACAATGCGTCCACGGCCTAAAGCCCCGGTAATAGGGAGGGGCGGCATGAAAGATATGGTAGACGACTTCGAGTCGGTGGCCCAGGTTGAGAATCCAGCCGACTACGGGAAGTAGCCAAAGAATGGTTCCTCCTATTAGGAGGTCTTTTCGTGCCTCTTGTGAAGCAAGGGGAAAGCGAAAGGCCTCACGAAGATCCATAGTGGTTTCTTGTTGAGAAGGGGGCTTAATCATTATCGGTGCAATGTGGCATAAGCAGCTTGGCAACTTCAACCGCATAGTCGCTACTTCAGCAAAACAAGGTCGCTAAGGGCTTTAAATCATGAGTACTCGGACTTGTGGTCTGGCGTGAGTGGTTGAATATTAAGCTTGAGGTTTTTATTGATAACCTTTGTACCTTACCGAATAAATAAACGAATGTGCCCAATCTTTGGTTTCTTAGGGGGCCGCACGTAAGGGAGTTACCATTTAAAATACGAGATTGGTACTCAACTTAAGAAAGACCGTTTGACTTTTGGTTGGGGCATCGATGTTCCCCGAGCGCCTGTCTTGAAAGCCCAAAAATAGGACCGTTCCGGGGGAGGGAACATAACTGAAGAGCAGATCGTTGGTTCGCTCGGAACTATTAGGTTGCCATTGGCCAAGGTAGCGAATGTAGATATCTCGGCTGAAGAAGAGCTGACTCCGAACGCCGAAGATGGGTTGTTCATCGAGTTTGGTTGCACCGAAAGACGTTTGAATGGTGCGCCTCTTAATTTCGGATGCCAATTCGAGCCAATTGGTGGGACGCACGGATGCCTCGAATTGAAGATCTTCAAACCAGCCCTGGGGCTTTTCGGTTAATTCGCTGACATCGCCGCGCAGAATTGTATCACCGAAGGAGGCACTTGCTTCTACGGTAAGCCAGTGGAGCGTCGAGGAGCCCACGCTTACTTCCACAAAATTGCCATCAAGCCACTGATCTTGGTGCTTTTCTAGGCGACCTTCGTATCGCTCTGCTCGCCGTTCGTATACGGAGAAGATATAAATATGACTCCCAAAGAGCCACCAGGTATTTCCACCGAGGGTTCTTTCAATCATGTCGCCGTTTTCGTCCCAATAATATTTGGCATAAATACCAGGGCTTATTTTTCGACCCCAATCGTTGTCGCTGAAGTAATAGCCATCTGCCTTGATGAATGCGTTGTGGTAGCCAGTGCGCGGCATAAAGCCGGCTTCGCTTCGATATTGAGAGCTTACATGCTGGTAGTGGCTTTGAAGCCGGAAAGAATTGTTCTTCCATACAGCTCGGGTGCGATGGGCGACACCATTGAGTTGTTCGCCTTTGAAGTTTCTCGATTGGCTCCCAAAGATGGCCGATTGGAGACTGAGGTTGTCGGTTGCAAAGGCTTGGCCGTCGAAGCCTCCGACAAAATTGTTTCCGATGGAGGATCCGTTTTGATGAAAAGATTTGTTGATGATGAATCCACCAACGCTTGCTTTGGTGCTTAGGTCCCACTGGAGGCGACCGATTGAGGTGTGCGCTTGGGCTTCGGTGGGATTATCGAGCGAGGATACAGAGAAATCTTCGTCAAGAACGCTATCGGACGGGCTCGGATCAAGGGCTGTCAAGAACCCAACTCGGGTGTTGCCGACTTTGCCCGTGAGCTTAATGGCGCCGGTGGGTTGATTGATAGATCGGGTGTAGACGACTTTTAATGGGGTATCAAAAATGTCGTTGCCCTCCATAAAAAAGGGGCGGCGCTCGGGGTAGGAAAGGGCAAAACGGTTATTCAGTGTTAATTGAGCAGCATCTGATTCGATTTGGGAAAAATCGGGATTAAAGACGCTGTCGAGGGTAAGCGATGGGGTGATTCCCCATTTTAATCCGACGC
Source organism: uncultured bacterium (assembly GCA_964013555.1). GTDB lineage: Bacteria > Myxococcota > XYA12-FULL-58-9 > XYA12-FULL-58-9 > JABJBS01 > CAXGXL01. The sequence continues at coordinate 761 of CAXGXL010000040.1, read as the reverse complement.
TATAATTCAGAGCTGCGTTGCATGTTTCGATGCTTCCTAAGTTAAATTCAAGCTCCTCGCACGATAGCTGGGCCTGAGTGGGGGATTGTTTTGTTCGCCCGGCCGTCAAGCTGGGGAGAAGCTCAAAAGACCGACCGGGGGTGCGGCCTTGGAGTCCGGCTACTTTTCCCATTTGGCGAAGCCAATTATTGAGGTTGGTGTCGAGCTCGACCCAGCTTAATGATTGTTGGTAATGCCTTGAATGCACAAAAATATGCATGCCCCAGGCATTGCGACTGGAGTCGAAGCGCAGGCTCTGAAACGGAATTTTTATTTCAGCGCTGAAGCCTGTTGCGGTTTGGTGGATGCGTCCATCAAATAAGGAGTCCCAAGAGTCGTCGACATCACCCATTTCATTTTTGATGCCATCTCTTAAGGTCTCTCCAGCTGAAAGCTCAAATAGGTAAGCGCGGCGTGCCGATTCAAACGGAGATAATTCAATCTGAATTTTATCACTCTTTTGACTCGAATCTCGCCGTCTTCGTGGGGCATAAAGAGGAGCGCCACCGGTCTCGACTTTTAAGCCAATATAAAGTGCTTCTTGAGTTGCTAGAATGTGTCCGTTGACTTGAAAACGGGGGGAGGCATCGCTGGTGGGGCGGTAGATTGAAAAGTTATCTAAATCGGCGCTTTTGGAATAGGCAGTCTCATCTAAGACACCGTCTACGACCGGAGTTTCGTCAAGAGTTGGGATTTCTAAATTGCGATTGGAGCCGGCTGAG
>CAXGXL010000039.1:0-13909 GCA_964013555.1 uncultured bacterium | reverse complement strand
CTCCCTTTGTTGTTCTATGACAGTCATACAAGAGTATGGCGTCTTACAATACTACTCACCTTGAGCAGCTTGAAGCTGAGAGCATTCACATTATTCGAGAGGTTGCCGCTGATTTCGATAATCCGGTGATGCTGTATTCGATTGGTAAAGATTCGTCCGTGATGCTTCGAATCGCAATGAAGGCTTTTGCTCCTGGACCAATTCCCTTTCCGCTTTTGCATGTAGATACGACCTACAAATTTCGTGAAATGATTTCGTTTCGGGATCAGTTTTGTTCTGAGCATGATTTGGAGCTCGTCGTACATACTAATCAGAATGCGGTCGCCGAGGGGATCAGTCCCTTTTTGCATGGTAGCTCGAAGTATACTTATTCTTTCAAAACCGAAGCTCTATTGCAGGCACTAAAAAAAGGGAAATACGACGCAGCTTTTGGGGGGGCCAGAAGAGACGAGGAGAAGTCCCGGGCGAAAGAGCGCATCTATTCTTTTCGAGATGAACACCATCAGTGGGATCCTAAGAATCAGCGCCCTGAGTTGTGGAATCTATACAATGGCGTTATTAACCAGGGCGAGAGTATTCGAGTCTTTCCCCTTTCAAATTGGACAGAGTTGGATATCTGGCTTTATATTTACAAGGAGCAGATCCCCATTGTTCCTTTGTATTTTGCCGCCAAACGACAAGTCGTAAACCGTGATGGTCTCTGGATCATGGTGGATGATGCACGGATGCCGCTTAAGGATGGCGAAGTTCCTCAGAGCCGCATGGTTCGATTTAGATCTTTGGGTTGTTATCCACTAACGGCCGCTATCGAATCTGAAGCGGATACACTTGAAAAGATTATTGAAGAGACTTTTAGTGCAACTGGTTCTGAGCGAGCTACCCGTGTGATTGATTTTGACCAAGAGGCTTCTATGGAGGCCAAGAAGCGAGAAGGGTATTTTTAGAATGGATATTCGTGCTCTGCTCGAACAAAGTGAGTCTCGGGATTTATTGCGGCTAGTGACTGCGGGAAGTGTGGATGATGGGAAGTCTACCTTGATTGGTCGGCTTCTTTACGAATCCGAAGCTATTTACGACGACCAATTGGAGGCTGTGGAGAAAGCCTCCAAACGGGTTGGTTCAGCCGGTAATCGAGTGGATTTGGCTTTGCTTACCGATGGACTAAAGGCAGAACGAGAGCAAGGCATCACTATCGATGTGGCGTATCGTTTTTTCTCCACTTCTAAACGAAAGTTCATAATTGCTGATTCGCCCGGCCATGAACAATACACGCGAAATATGGTTACCGGTGCATCCACAGCCAATCTGATGATTATTTTGTTGGATGCTTCCAAAGGTGTTTTGGTTCAAACACGCCGCCATTCCTTTATCGCTTCCTTGTTGCGGTTGCCCCATGTTGTGGTAGCGGTGAATAAAATGGATTTGGTGGGTTACTCGGAGAAGGTTTTTAACGAAATTGTCCAAGAGTTTTCCCGTTTTGCTGCGAAGTTGGAATTACCCGACCTCTCCTTTATCCCGATGAGTGCCTTGGAGGGGGAAGGCGTCACTTCTCGAAGTGGTGAGATGGATTGGTATAAAGGTCCGCCTTTGCTGGATTATCTGCAAATGCTTCATATTGCTAGTGATCGCAACCTCATTGATATGCGTTTTCCTGTTCAATATGTTTGTCGACCTAGCACGGATTTTCGTGGATATATGGGCACGGTGGCCTCTGGTTGTGTCAAGCCCGGTGATCATGTTGTCGTGCTTCCGGCCGGTACCCAAAATCGAGTCAAGCAAATTTTCGGTGTAGATGGGCAGCTCGAAGCTGCCTATCCTCCTTTGACAGCCACATTAGTTCTTGAAGATGAAATAGATATAAGTCGTGGTGATATGCTTGTTTTAGAGGGCAATCAGCCCCATGTCCAACGCGAATTTGAAGCTTTTGTTGTGTGGATGGCTGAGAGTCCGTTGGTCGAGGATAAGCAATACTTGATAAAGCACACCACCCGAAACATCTATGGTCGAATCTCGAATATACGTTATCGAGTGGATGTGAATTCTTTGCATCGAGAAGTTGCGGACCAGCTTCAGCTCAATGAAATTGGTCGATGTACGATTAGTTTAAACCAGCCCCTGGCTTTCGATTCCTATCGAAAGAATAAAATCACCGGGTCGTTTATCGTGATCGATAGACAAACCAGCAATACCGTGGGCGCCGGTATGGTACTTGGACCCGTGGAAATGGCTGAGGTGCGAAGTCTCGGGCAGTGGAATCGGGCGCCCTCAAGTATCTTTTTGGAGAGACAAGAGAGTGAGGTTTCGCTTGTGGAACGCCAGACCCGGTTTCAACAAAAACCGGTAACCATTTTACTTACTGGGCTCACTGCCGCGGGGAAGAGGGAAATAGCGTACAGTCTCGAGCGTCGCCTTTTCGACTTAGGTTATCTGGTCAAGGTGCTCGATGGGCAGAACATGAGGCTCGGGATTTCTCGCGATCTGGCTTTTTCTCCAGCCGGCCGTTCCGAGAATCTGCGGCGTGCATCAGAGGTTGCCCGGCTATTCAACGAATTGGGCGCAATATGCATTTGTTGCTTTGTGGCACCTTATGCTGAAATTCGGGCCAAGGCTAAACAAGCCATTGGTGAAGATCGTTTTATCGAAGTTCATGTCGATGTGAGTTTCGAGTTTTGTAAGTCACGAGATGCGAATGGGGTTTATGAGAAGGCAGAGAAGGGCGAAATTAAGAGTTTTCCGGGTGTATCGGTGCCGTATGAAAAACCGCTTGAGCCCGACTTAACGGTTTGCCCCGAATCATCTTCCATCGAAGAGTGTGCTGCGCAGATAGAGACATTGTTGGAAGATAGGGGCTTCTTCGAGCAGTAGCCTCCCTTATTCTTTTCTGCTAGCATTGTAACAATGCGGCTCTCATGTCTTGCTTTTGTGTTCGTTGCGATGGTCATTGGGCTTCCGAGACTTAGTTTGGGCTGGAGCTTGATTTCGGTTCCCCGCAACTCGGCTACCCTTGAATTGCTTGAGGCGCTTCCTGTGTTGATTGAGGGAGGGGATCAAGAGAGGCTGCATGTAGAAGCGAAGGTCGATGAAATCCAAACTCTACAAGAGTGGGGGATCGATGTTCGAATTCTCGTCACAGACCTGCAGACACTCAGACCTATTTCCTCAAGCAATGCTCCTTTATGGCTTTCTCCTGACTCGGGGGAATATCATAACGAAGACCAGATTATTTTAAGTTTGTTGGAACTCGGTTCTGCTTTTCCGAGTATATCCCGAGTTATCCAGATTGGTACTTCTGTTGAGGGAAGAGTGATTGCAGGTGTCCTTTTGTCTGACAAACCATGGGTTAGGGAATTTGACGAACCGTCCTTTAGAATTATTGGTGGGCAACATGGTAACGAATGGGCTTCTACTGAAGTTACTCTGGCGGCAGCGTGGCATTTCGCGGAAAACTACACAACGGATCCTCTTGTCCAAGGTTTCTTGGATAGCAGTGAGTTGTGGATTATTCCTGCCCTTAATCCCGATGGAATGAGTCACTTTACTAGAAATAATGCGAATAATGTTGACCTCAATCGCAATTTTTCTTTTGCCTGGAGAGAAACAGCTTATTCCGGCAATGCACCATTTTCGGAGCCGGAAACAAGCGCCGTGCGCAATTTGGGAATGGTTCGTGTGTTTTCTCATTCGCTTTCGGTTCATTCTGGAGCAGCAAATCTAGGTTGGGTTTGGAACCACACGACCGATCGGTGTCCCGATGATGATTGGATGCAAGGGGTTTCGGCCCGTTACCTTCAAGCAACGAATCATCCCGATTTTTGGATAACGAACGGTGCGGACTGGTACGTCATTTACGGAGATACCAATGATTGGTCTTACGGTGAACGCGGCGGGCAGGATTATACTCTCGAGGTTTCCGAGATTAAGACTCCACCTGAGTCGAGTTTAGATAGCCTCTTGGGATATCATTTGGTTCCTATTGAGAACTTTTTTGTTAAAGACGGCGTCAAAGGAATTAGGGGGAGGGTTAGAGACCAAAATGGCAATGGCATAGAAGCCACCATTCGAATCGTTGATGAAACTACTTTCGTGTATTCCGATTATGAGACGGGTGCGTACCATCGACCACTTCCTCAAGGAAACTATCTTTTGGAGGTAGCGTCGCATGGTTTTGATACCCGCTTAGAAGAGGTTATTGTAGAGGAAACAGGTCAGACGATATTGGATTTTGAACTTAGGGCATCAGTAGTGGCTCAAAATGAGGTTTCCATAACGGGAAGAGAGCAGCTGGCTAACTCTGCCGGGACGGTTTCTATATGTGGAGTAGCTGGCGTAGATATGTCGTGGGCGATATATAGAGCCTCAATCGGATTGTTCAATATGGGTGAACTCACTAGGGATGGCGATTGTTGGAAGGGGCATTGGGATCCTGAGGTAATTGTCCACCCCTGGGAGCGTGAGGGTGAGTGGAGTATTTTTGTTGTCAATTCTCAGCAAGAGGTTATTGCTCGTTCTAGTGCCGGTCTTGTAATCGTTAAGTCCATTGGAAATCCGCGCTGGGGTCTTCGTTTGGAGTCGGCTGGTTTCTTACCTGAGTTCGTTTCAGTCGAGTCGGAGGTAGGGTTGAAGCGAATAGTTTTGTCTGGAGATAGCGTACCATTAGGGGCTAGCTTACGGCTGATTCATACCGATGGGTATCGCTCTGTGCCCATTTTTCAGTCCATCGATGAAGCTGGGAATTCCTATTGGTTGGTAAATTCGCTTCGAATGGAAGAAGGCTTGTGGAGCCTGAGGGTTTTTGGCGCGGGGGAGTGGACCGTTTTGCCAGTGGCTCTAGAGGTTAGCGGTGGGGAGCTTTTTCAAACTATGCCTAATTTACCGGAAACCGCACCTTCTTTTCCGGAGATTGATTTGCAACTGGATTTTGAGTTTTCTCAATCAGAAGAGGACTCTAGTAATATTCAGGCCGAAAGTGGATGCGATTGTTCAGGTAGTGCGTCATCAGCGCTCACCTGTTTTTTCTGCACTTATTTTTGGTTTTTGAGGCCTCGTCGACTTACTCGATAAATGACTCGAGAATTTTATTTCGGGTAGGGTGTCGTAATTTGCGAAGTGCTTTGGCTTCGATTTGTCGAATACGTTCTCGGGTAACATTGAAGTCGTGGCCAACTTCTTCAAGAGTGTGGTCACTTCGTTCGCCAATACCAAAGCGCATTCTCAAAATCTTTTCTTCACGAGGCGTTAGTGTGGCTAGTGCTTTCCGCACTTGTTGAGATAGATTGTCTGAAACCGCGGCATCTGAGGGTGAAACAGAATTGCGATTCTCGATCAAATCACCAAGGCAAGCATCCTGTTCTTCACCAACGGGGGTATCCAGCGAAACTGGCTCTTTAGTGATCTTTAGTGCACGCCGGACTTTTTCGATAGGTAGGTCCATTTTGGATGCAATTTCTTCTGGTACAGGCTCCCGCCCAAGTTCTTGAACTAAGTAACGGCTCGTTCGTAAAACTTTATTGATCGATTCAATCATGTGAACGGGGATTCGAATGGTTCGTGCCTGATCTGCAATTGCACGGGTGATTGCTTGCCTAATCCACCAAGTAGCATATGTCGAGAATTTGTAACCCCGCTGATATTCAAATTTCTCCACCCCGCGCATGAGACCTATATTGCCTTCTTGAATAAGATCTAGGAGCTGTAGCCCGCGGTTCGTGTATTTTTTCGCAATAGATACAACCAATCGAAGGTTGGCTTCAACCAATTCGCCTTTGGCTGTTTCTGTACGGTGCTCGGCTGCGAGTATGTCACGATAGGTGGTTCGAAGTTCATCCAAAGCCACTCCTGACTCTTCTTCGACTCTTTCCACTTTTCGGCAGTAGTTGGTTATGGCGCGGGCAAGTTGATGAAGTTGATGGTCGACATCAAAGAGTTTCTTGAGGTCTCGCTCTATGTGCTTAGGATTAGGTTTCTTATCAATATAGTACCATAGGTCCTCTTTGTCTAAGCCCAAATGTTTTTGAAGTTTTGTGACTTCTTGCAGGGCCGAGGTGGCGTGAACTACTAGATTCTTCAGCATGAAGATAATTCGGTCAATTTGATTTTTGGAGAGCTTAAGATCTTGCAACGTCGTTTGGATATCGGCTCGGTGTTTTTGCAGGTCTTGTTCTAATTGTTGTTTTCTTTTGGCGCTTATTCTTTTCCTAGACAGGGAGTGTTTGATTGTGTCCGTTTGCTGTTGTAACTGCTTGAGTCGGCCAATGCGTTTTACAATTCCATCCCGATAGGCTTGTTCTGCCTCTTCGTTTTCTTGGTCACCAAAATCTGCGACAATATCGGTTAGATCTGCAGTGCCGTCATTGATACTTGCTCGTAATCCAATGATTTGCTGGATGGCAATTTTTGAGTTGGAAACAACAGATAGGACTTCTCGCTGACCGACCTCGATGCGTTTTGCGATTTCTACTTCGCCTTCACGACTCAGAAGTGGTGTGGATCCCATCTTACGTAAGTAGAGACGAACAGCATCAGCAGCGGCCTTGTCCTTTTTTTCTTCATTTAAGGGTTCTGTCTTAGTGGTTTTTCGTTTCTTCTGGCTTTTTGCCTTAGTCGATTTGTTGGGCGCCTGTGATTTGACGTCGACTTTCATTTTCTTGGAGCTGTTTAGTGGCTCTGTTGTTTTCTCTTCGGCTTCAAAGAAATTGAACCCGTTTAGATCGGAAAAGTCTTTGTCTGTGAATCCGGCAAATTGACCTAGCGACGCAGATTCCGAAGAATTGTCTTTTGTCTCCCCTGAACTCATTGATACCTCCCATCTTAGCGTTGGATAGTTATCAACAACGCCCCCCAAAAAAAGTTCCCCAGTACAGCACGAGTTGCTGTCGTCTTGAGATCGACAATCTCTCAGAACTACCAGAAAAATCCAGAAAATGGCAAAATGCAATGACTTAATTGCACCTACGATCCTTTAACCGAAGGGTGTATGCCCCCTCAAATTAGGGCTGAAGCCTGGTATCTAGGCTTCTAAGCCAATCGGGCATTGTCGAATCGTGATGCAGGGCGTCAAGAGTTAAAGAGGGTTTTAAATGAAATTTATAGGAATTTTCTGAAGAGTGCGTTTCGGGGCGCAACTGGGGGGTTAGATCTTTGAGAAGGGACCAGTCGGGGTCTTCGTAAATATAGGGAGCAAATTGATCGTCGGCGTATGCTTGGCTTGGAGAGCGGTAGTTGTCCAAAGCAAATTGGATAGCCTCTTTGTCTTCGTTATTAAGATCTTGAGTTAGTCGACTCTGAAGGTCTGAGTGCATTGGGTTTCGAAATTGACGCAGATTCAGAAGCCCGAGTGTAAGGGTGAGTTTCCAAAAAGTCTCTTGGCTTTTTAGACGTCCGTGGAGATGGTGATATAGAAGAGCTTCTGCGATTTGAGTAGGCGAGTGATCGTTTTCATTTAGATTCACTTCGATACATGATTCAATGTTGGTAGTGTTTTTTTTCCAGGCGTCGATGTCGTGTTTAGTAAGTCGGCGTTTTCCTACATAGTGGGCGCCTGATTTTTGGAGTGCTTCAACTAGAGTAACAAAATGAGGTTCGAGTTTTGGTTGGTCGACGAGAAGTTTCCCGAGAAATACGAGAGCTGGTAATGAGTCTAGCCCCAATAAGCCGAGTAAGAGAATTTCTTTAGTGTGAAAGTGATTTGCACGCGGTGAGGTGATGGGGAGATCTAAGAGTTCAGCTCGCCATGCTAGTTGAAGACTGATTGTTGGCGAAAGTCCGCAGAGGGCGCCGAGTTCCCTTCGAGGGTTGGGCTGGGAGGAGCGGAGTAAATAATCTGCTAGCGTATGCACACCTAATTGGCGAAGGGGGGCTTGAAATTCGCGGGGAAGAAATTGAAAGATCGGCATGGTCTGGCCCTGAGTGGAACGACCGCCGATGGGGTACTGGTTGGCTGAGATGAAGACTTGGGTTTGTATCGAATGGCCGCTAAAGCGTTGCTTGAATTGGTTTTCGATGGGCGGCGTTTTAGTGTCTAACTGCTCAGGATTGCTTTTGCGGTTCAAGACTTGCTTAAGCAAACGTTCTTTGGCCTCTTTAAGTCTGTGCGCGTTGCTCTCCGGGCATTGGACTCGAAAGACAGGGGTCCATAAGTTTGCGTCGGTGGGTTCCGTTACCATGGCTGGCTCCGTTTGGCTGCTACTGGATTCTCTAACCTATATACTACAAATAAGAGTTCAAGCTTGGCGACTTTTTTCTTTTCGAGCTTCTGGAAACCCAGGCCGGATTCCAGCCATTTCGGAAGTGATTTAAGGGGCTACTGTACTGGACCAACTGTGCTCGAGGCGATAGGGGAAGGCCGGTGTAAGGAGTTGCAAAGCGATGCCGGAGTTACCTGAAGTTCAAGCGATTTGTAATGCTTTGAAAGAACGAGTGCTTGATAGGAGAATCAACGGGGTTGAGGTTCGTGAGAGTCGATTGCGGTGGCCGGTTGATCAGCGAGAGTTGCGTCGTTTAATCGAAGGGCAAGTGATCTGTGACGTCGAACGGATCGCCAAGTATATTGTGATGCGATTTGAGAACCGCGCGTCGCTTTTAATCCACCTAGGAATGAGTGGGCATCTCGGGTTGGTGCAAAAAATGACGACATTGCGCAAGCATGATCATGTGGTCTTTTCCCTTGGGGACGATCAGGAGCTTCGGTATCACGACCCCCGTCGTTTCGGGATGTTAGAGGCAGTTGAGATTTCTGATTTAAGTGAGCACCCGCGACTGAGAAATCTCGGCATAGAACCGTTCTCGCCTGAGTTCACTGCAGAGCAACTTTATCAACGCAGTCGCGGGTTGAAGAGTGCGGTGAAACACTTCATTATGGATTCTAAGAAGATAGTGGGTGTGGGTAACATTTATGCAAATGAAGCGTTATTTTTGGCGCGTATTCATCCAAATACGCAGGCGGGTAGAATTAGCCTCCTACGATGGGAACGGCTTGCGTTGTATATCGTAGAAGTTTTAAGGGACGCGATCGAGCGAGGAGGGACAACGCTCAGAGATTTCGCAAATCTAGATGGTCGATCGGGCTACTTCAACCAACAATTGCAGGTCTATGGTCGTGATGCGCAGAAGTGTTTCCGCTGCTCGAGGCAGATTCGAAAAATAACGCAATCTTCTAGGAGTACGTTCTATTGTCCGGGGTGCCAGCACTGATTGCGGCTAACCAGGAAATGTCTTTAGTAAAGTTCGCCAGAGCGCCATGATGGGGGCAGAGTGAGTTTCTGTCGAGCCGGTTTATCAAAGAGGCGTAGCAAAGCAAACTATTAGCGTGAGTGTACCAAAAGCTTTGTTCCGTCGCGGAAAAGTACTTCAATTTTGGAGTCCTGAAGACAGCGTAGGACGGCGCCAAGCCCGAAACGTTTGTGGTCTATAACGTCTGTATCGGTGAAAGTTTCGGTTATACGGTATTTACGGGCTCGAGCAATATCTCGGTTGTGCATTACTATTTCGAATTGGTCTGCAGTGAGTTGCGGTTTGCTAAGCTTTGATTTTACTCGCCGCCGGCTAGCGGATTTTGTCGCTTTTAGACTCGGGTCTCCTCTGTATGCGTGTAATCCATGACACGTTTTACACTGAACTCGAGCGATTTTTGTTTCTTTCATTGCGATGATGACATGTGCCAAAGTCATTTTGCACTTGCCGCAATAAGAATCGACGTCTTTTCCTGCAACCAATCCGACCATATTTTTACTCCAGCCTCCTGTTAGACTGCGAGACTGACAATGGCAAGCTAGAATCTAGCGCTTTGAGTCATTTTTTCTCGTAGGGGTATTCTACAATAAGGCGGATGCCGTCACAGGGGAATTTGAATACAAATTTGCTCGGTGGATATCAACGACCCTGTCTTTTGGTGTAGTATATAGGTATGGCGGTTTACACACATTTGTCGGAGCAGGATATTCGAGATCACCTGAGGCAGTTTAATGTTGGAGATCTCTTGCAAGCGCGTGGAGTTAGTGCCGGAACGATTAACACTATCTACGATGTCAGTACTACTTCTGGCCGTTACATCCTGCGAATTCTTGAAGATCGAACGGCAACAGACGCACGTTTTGAAGAAAAGTTGATTGTGCATCTTGCAGATAGAGGGTTGGTGGTTCCACGGATGATCGCCGCTGGAGAAGAATCGTATGTGGTGTCGATAAATAGGCGGCAACAGCTTTCTCTTTTCGAGTATTTACCCGGGCGCGAAATCGGGGTGTTTGAAGTAAATGATGAACATGCTTATCAGATTGGGCAGTTTCTAGGCGCTATGCATTTGGCCGCTTCAGGGTTGCGCCGTAGACGCCGGAACCGATTTTCGCCAGAGAGAATTCGTCTTCTTTTACAGCGTTGTGTTAAGGCAATGGATGATGATGATCGCTTGGCTGATTTGATGTTTCTAAGTGATGAATTGAGGCGGCATGGTTGGCCCCGCCATCTCAAACGGGGTATTATTCATGGGGATCTCTTTGTCGATAACGCTAGGTTTGCTCGGGGCCGGCTTTGTGGGGTTTTAGACTTCGAGATGGCATCAACGGGGCCGCTTTGCTACGATATTGCGGTCGCTATTTCAGATTGGTGCTTCAGACAAGATGAGTTTGTATATAGTAGGGCAAACCGATTACTTTGCGGGTATTTGGAGCAACGCGAGTTAACCAAAAATGAGCGGAGCGCTCTTTTCGATTTGTGTCACTACGCGATTTGTCGTTTCACCATCACGCGATTCTATGATTTTGAGGTTCGGAGTCGTCCTGAGGCTAATCGAATCTACAAGGACTATCGACATTTTCTCGCCCGCTTGGATTCACTTTCAGAACTGACGCCAGAGGAGTTTAATGAGATTGTGTTTGAATAGCCTACTATAGGTAAGGGCTCTTTATAGGCCGCGCGTAATCAACCACTTTCCATTTTCTCTTTTAAATTCAAGTCTATTGAATTCTTTGTGGTTGTTCCATACAGTTCCTGTGGGAAGATCAAGGCGCGCTCGTGATGTGTACCGAATATCGGCTTGAGCTATTGGCCCTTCGATGTGAATCTCATGTACGGTAAAATCCACCACGACTTTGCCGGCAATCTCCATTGTCTTGGGTAGTACTGTGTCTCGGAGAAATTCAAACCCATAGTCGTCCTCGGGATCGGCTGTTCCCATGTCTTCGAAATAGGATTCAGAAATAAGCGAAAGCAATGCATCTTGGTCACGATCTTGAAGCGCAGTTCGAACGGATTGCAAAAGGGCCAGTATCTCCCTGTTTTCGGTTGTGTCGCTTATGTCGGTTCCATCTACCAACGTGTGGGCGCATCCGGTACCGAGAAGAATTAGACTGAAGAGGGTAGGGAGGTAACAGAATTTTCGCATCGAGTACTTTCCTTATTCATCTAAGGGGCCTGACAAAGGCAGAGCTCTTTTAGTTGGGGTATCGCAATTGGATTCTTGTATCAAGCTCTGAAGATGAATTGTTGGGAGTAAGGGAGTATTCCGCTTTAGGGAATATCATTGGGGTCAAGTCCTAGTTTTTTTCGGAGTTCTTCGTTGAAATGATCGCAACGTTTTTGAGCCTGGTGGGCGTCAAGAACCCGGCTGGGGGCGGGAGGAGGTAGGATGGTGGCAATTAAGGTAACCAGGCCGGTGGCTAGAAGGCCTCCGGAAAGACCTTGGTAGGAGAGCCGGTTTCGTGCAGTGAGTGGGTTTCCACTCAGGGATTGGTCTTGCACTAACGACGATAGGATAATGCCGCCGCTAATAAAGCTTAAGCTGGAGGCGATTCCGAAGCCGAGGCGCCATTGAAATCGATGATTTTCAAGCCTTTCTTGAATTGTGCTCACAAGTTTAGGGTCGTTGATTATTCGGGCAAATTCCAATTCGGTAATCTGGTGGACGGGACCTTGGTAAATTCCCCAATCTTGGGAGAGATGAGCTTCGACGCGAGGGCCATTGAAAATTCCTGCATGCCAGCGTGAATCCCGACGCCAATAGGGGCCACCAACGAGGAGGGTTCTAGTGGTAAATTTAGAGTAAATGACTTGTTTTAGATGGAGTTTTTCTCGTTTGAATTGAAGCACCTTAGGGTATTTCTCTTGGGTGGTCTTGGGGGTCTTAGAGGAAGGTCTTGGCTTGCGCCATTCGAATCTCCCTAAGAGGGTTATTTTAGAGTCGGGCAAGCGGAGGGTAGCTTGGACTGTTTTGGAGTCGAGTCGGTGGAGCCTGAGTATGAAATTGGAACGGGAATCAATTTGGATGCTGCTAACTTGTGTCATCGCGAGATACATCAAATCCATTTCGTCGTTTGAAATTGTTTCATCCGTTTCTAGAGCAATGGTTGATGACCGATTCTCAAGGCTCCGAATGGCGGCCGATGCTATGGAGTCGGTCGCTTGGTGGCTGGTGGTGGCGATGCCTACGAGAAATGTAACAAGCAGAGCGGTCATTAAGTAACACACTACCAGGTCTTGTCGTTGACATCGAGGCATTCACCTCGTATTCCGGGTCACTATGCCAAATATTAGTGTCATTGCCGGAGATGGAATTGGAATTGATGTAACGAATGAGGCTCTAAAGGTCTTAGAGGTGCTCAACCAAAAGCACGACCTCAAACTTGAGATTGAATGCTTGGACTACGGGGCGGAGCGCTACCTTAAGGATGGTACCACTCTACCGGCAGGAGAAATGGAGCGCTTTCGAAATGAGGTCGATGCCATTTTTTTGGGGGCTTTGGGAGATCCTCGAGTACCCGACATGCGGCATGGACGTGAAATCCTTTTGGCAATGCGGTTTGAATTAGACCTTTTTGTTAATTTTCGGCCCGTTTGTTGTTTGGCAGACCGCTTTTGCCCACTCAAGAATTATGGCGCCAATGATATTGATTTTACGGTCTTCCGCGAAAATACCGAGGGTGTTTACGTGGGGATGGGGGGAAACTTTAAAAAGGGCACACTGGATGAGGTTGCGATCAACGAGGATGTGAATACTCGAAAGGGAGTTGAGCGAATTATTCGAGCAGCTTTTGATTATGCTACCTCGAACAATCGGTCCAAAGTTACGATGGTGGATAAGAGCAATGCGATGGGGTATGCCCATGGGTTGTGGCGCCGTGTTTTTGAGCTGGTTGGGCAGGAATATCCTCAGATCGACAAGCAACATCTGTTCGTGGATGCAGCTGCGATGCTTATGATTCGCAACCCTACGGATTTTGACGTTGTGGTTACTAGCAATCTCTTTGGTGACATAATCACAGATATTGGAGCAGAGTTGCAAGGTGGGATGGGAATGGCGGGCAGTGCCAATATTAATCCTGCCGGTGTTTCTCTCTTTGAGCCTGTGCATGGTTCCGCACCACCCCTTGCAGGCAAGAACAAAGCTAATCCGATAGCGGCGATCGTGACGGCGCAGATGATGTTAGCGCATCTGGGCTTTGAGCAATCTGCCAAGGAAGTAGAGCAGGCGGTTCGAAGAGCTGTTAGAGAAAATAAGCTTACTGAAGAAATGGGTGGGACTTTGGGAACGGCTCAAGTGGGCGATTTTATTGCAAGAACTTTAATTTGATCCCTTTAGGATTTCTTCGGAATTCGAAAAGCACCCGTGGTTTCGCTTAGATCTTGCTCTCGGGACATTTTTGAGAAAATCGAGTCTCGGAGTTGCACTAGGTCTTTTTCGTTTTTCGAGCGGGCCAGCATTTCATCTGCGAGTGCTAGCCGGTGGCACGCAACTCGTGCCGCATTGAAGGTAAATTGTATAATCGCTGAATTTCGCTTCTGAAAGAGCTCGTTAAAGGTGCTGCGGTTGAGTTCGAAAGCAGAAACCTTGTTAACGGCTCGAACGTTGGATATCGGCGGTAGCTGACAGAAGAGCTCGATTTCGCCCACAAGTGTCGGTGCGTTTAATTGAGCCAGGGTT
>CAXGXL010000038.1:0-14088 GCA_964013555.1 uncultured bacterium | reverse complement strand
ACCAGTTCAAGAAATCGACTCAGTAGGCTAGAAGCATGAGGGCTTTCTGCAAATCGGTCCATGATTTCCTGCGTTTGAGCGGGTGTGAATGCACTCCCATAGCCTTCGATGTAGTGGGTAAATCTGGTTTTGTTTCCTGCTTTGGTCAATTCGGGATGGAATTGCACCCCCCAGATAGGGAGTTTGCCAACGCGGAAGGCTTGATTCTCACAACGCTCGGATTTCGCTAGGTTGTCCAGTTGGCGGGGGAGGAGGGTGACGTGGTCTTTGTGACCTTGTTGGACGGTGAACTCCGAGGGGAGCTGGCCCAATAGCTCGTCTTGGCTCCCCGCTGAGGTTAAGCGCACATCGTACGAACCTACCTCGGTTTTCTGGGGGAGGTGTTCAATTGTAGCCCCTAAAGCACTTGCGATGGTTTGGTATCCGTAGCAGATGCCCAAAAGCGGGTGACCGCCAACGATGAGTTCCCCAATGGCGTCTTGATAAGCACCGAAGTAGGGAAGGTCTTGTTTCGAAACGTAGAAAGATCCACTGCCCCCGACGAAAACCACGTCGTGGCTTAGGCACTCTTTAGTTTCTAGGGGAGCTTCAACAAGGTTACGGACCGTTATTTGGTCCGTAGATACGCCCGATTGAGACACAAAACACTCTAGTTCGTGCTGAGTCATTGGGTCTGTGGCAAGACGTGCCTGAAGGAGTAGAATAGACGGTTTCGCTTTCACGTATTCCTCTACTCCTGCCTTGGGCGGGCTGCGATTAGCTCGTCAATTCGTTCGCGGATCATGGTTTCTGCGAGTTGAGGAACCACCTCCCACACAATTTTCTCAATAGCGTCCTTTGTTAATTGGTGAATCACTGCTTCAGAAGGCAAAGGCTCCAAGGACGAGTTGAGAGTCTCCTTAGGATTTGTGGAAGGAGTACTTGTTGAACTTGAAATTTGTGAAGACGCCGGGGCATGCCCAATGCCCTTAGGGAGTTTTACACCCGGTTGAGTGGTTTCCAGCGACGGGTCGGTTGGCTCTTGTTTATCGAGCGTCGTCTCTTTTGGGTCCGCTCCTAGGACAAGAGGCTCTTTAGGGTCTGCTTGACTGGGTTTCTCTTTTTTCACCTTAAGGGTTTCGGGGAGGTCCAAATCAGGCGACGTGGGCAAGGGCGGGGGAACGATGAGCGGAGGAATCAACGCTTGTGGCGCTCGCTCTTCGGTTCGAGCACTCTGAGGCTGAACTTGGGTTGATGGGGCCTCTTTTACGATGGGCGGAGCCGGCATCAAACGGGGTTGCGAGCTTCGGGGCGTAACGGTTGTTGATGGCGGTAGGGGACTTTCTATCGGAGGCACTGGGGGCGGTGGAGAGTGTCGACTGGGTTCGGAGATCGGTGGTTCAGTCGAAAGTGGCAATGGCGTTTCTGGTGCATCAAATTCTACCGGCGCGGGTGGGACAATTGGAGCTTGGGATGGTGCTTCCGTGGCAATAGGTATCGCCTGAGGCGTGGGGGCCTGCTCTGTAACATTCGCTCGACGTAGCCGGGGGGCCGATGTGAGCGCTGGAGTTATTTCTGCGCCAACGAGTTCTTTGACTCGATTGAGAAGCGTTTGTGTTTCAAACGGCTTTACGAGGTGGCCGTCGGCACTACATCTATTCGCACGTTCTGAATCGAGGGGGGAGTTCGCTGAAGCAAGCAGGAGTACCTTGATGCCAGCTGTGGCAGGATTGAGCTTGATGGCTTCGCAAAGGGCAAACGGGTCTTCACCGGGGAGGCCGGTATCCAGTAAGACAACGGAGGGTTTAAGGTTTGAGGCTTCGGCTACGAGTTGGGCCCCGTTGGAGAGTGTATGAAGGGAGAAATGGTCTTCCTTGTCAAATGTAATGGCCACGGCTCGTTGAATCGTGGTGCTGTCATCAGCGAGCAGGATTTGATAAGACATGACGAACCCTTTGTAAGTGGAAACTAGGTTTTGGACCCAAATCCCTTGCATATCAATCTTTTTGTGAGGTTAAACTCTGCGCGAGCCAACCACGCTGTTTTTATACGAAATTACCGTAGAGTACGTCAAATTGGGCTCGAATATTGGTACTTATTGGAATCTTGAATACGGGTGGTGATCTTGTCAAATTCGTCTGCTAGGATGCCCGGCATGAAAGTAGTAAGCCTTCTCGGATGTTTCTGGAGTCTTTTGGTTTTGAGTTGCCAAGAATATTCGTTTGTTTTTGAGCCTAAAACAGATCGAATTGAATCCGTTCTCCGATTTGCTGTCGAAACACCTTCCAAGGCGGACATTCTATTTGTGGTAGACAATTCTAGCAGCATGGGGGAGGAGCAGGCCGCTCTTGCGGAAGGTTTTGAGCAAATGTTAGAGGTGTTGGCGCCTACGGACACCAATTACCGCATTGGAATTATTTCTACCGACGCGCACGGCTTTCAAGCTGATTGTTGTGGCGAGCCCAATCCGCTTCTCTCCTATGGGGGGTACGAAAGTGTTTTTGGGGCCAAAGGTAATTGTAGCGATTGTGGTTGTGAGAGTGGTTGCGATTTTTGTGAAGATTGTAGTGTGCAAGTTAAAATCAATCGACCTCATGATGGGACTCGTGGCAGATTAATTGCGGCCTACGATGCTGGTGCATTTGCGCGGGAGCGTCACCCTGAATTGTCCGACGACGCTTGGGCTCTGACTCAATTGGTTTTCCCTACAAGCCTTAACGAGGTGCCCCCGGTAATTGACCGGAACCGAATTGGTTCCCAAGCTTGTTTGGCCTGCGGTTGCGATTCGTGTGATGACTCCAAAACGTGCTCAGAAGAGGAGCAACGCTGTATCAGCGAACTATCGACTTCAATGGTTAGAGCCCTTTTTCAGAGCAACCTGTCGGGTTTGGGGGTTTCTGGTTTTGGTTGGGAAGAAGGTCTTAAGTCGGCGCTATTGGCCGTGGGGATCGATGCTGAAGAACCCACGGATGACTGGGCGCTTGCACCGGCAGCTAGTCTTGTTCAAGAAGGCGCGCCCAATACCGTTGAGGCTAGTGACGGGACCTGGGAGCCCTGGGTACGAGAGGATGCTCTTTTAGCTTTGATGATTGTTACGGACGAGGACGACTGTTCCATGCCGCAATACCTGATGAATATTAGGCACACCTATGAAGAGGGCATTTTTCCCGAGGGGTCGATGTGTTACCAAGAGGAGGCTCGGGCTCGCCTCCTAAGTGCGGATAGGATGGCCAATCTATTATTGGCCAGCAAAGACCGAAAGGTGTCACGACTGGCCTACGGCTTTATTGGAGGGGTTCGTCCATCGGACGATGTGGGAATTGAATGGCGAAACGGCCAAGCCACCGATTGTGCCAGCTTAGAGGATGGAAGCGCTACATTTGGGTGCTCCTGTTTGGAGGGAGCGGACTCGGAGGATTTCAATGCTTGGTGTGGCTTGACCCAAGATACGTCGGGAAATGGCCCGGTTTGTTCGGGGCTCGCAGGGAAGAGATACCTTGAATTTGGGACGCAGTTTAAGCGGCGAACTTACGACTCTATTTGTGAAGAAGGCAACGACAATAGCTATGGTTCCGCTCTTGAGCGCTTCGCTAACTTGGCTACGCTGGCTTGCTTTGAACTCAATGGCCTTAGGCCCGTAGGTGGTTTGGGGGATAATATTCAAGTAAGCCGCGTTGATCGTGATGACCCCCAAGAGAAATTGGTTATTCTACCCAGAACCCAAGACTCTTCCTCATTAGAGGGTTGGTACTACGTTCCGGATGAAAACAAGGTTTGCTTGTCGCAACTTAACCGCCGGGTGGGCGACTATTACGAAATTCGTGTTGTTCACAGGGACGAAGAATTGTTCAATCAGTAGTCGGTAATTGGGGACGAGCAATTTGAAAGAGCGGCGAGGTAGGTTCTCGCTTGGGAAGCTGATCTAGCTTGGGGAGCATCCACGACGGAAAAGCAATTCTTAGAATTGTATTTCGGTCCGTTGACTGGCCGCCGTTTCCGGGCACAACCAGGCTTGTATGGTCCTGCTTTTCGAAGAGTGTATAAAAGCGACCGGCTGCTGCCAGTGAATTTTCAGCTGCTTCGAAGTCGATAACCGTTGACCATATTTCACCGTAACCATTGCCAAGATCAACGACCTCCAAGAGGCGTTGTTGCAGGGGCCAGTCGATCAACGAGGCGGTTTGAATTTCCCAATAGCCAGCCTCTGGAGTGTCGCCAGGTCGCGGGATAATCTTGTGCACATGAGTGTGTCCTGCCAGATGTAATATCACATTGGGGTTTTGGTGAAGCAATTCTCGTAACTCCCAGCCCCTTAGTATTTCAATCGATGGGTGATGGGTAAGAATAATGACGAGCATTTGGTCTTCTTGGGCTCGTTGCAATTCAGGAATGAGGAAATTGTCAATTTGATCGCGGTCGAGAATTCCTTCAGATCCGATTGGGGCGACGGTGTCCAATGCAATGAGGCGAATTGGAAGCTCTGGATGGGGGTCGGCAACCCAATAACCCGTATCGTGTGCGACGTTTTCCGGTGTAAAGCCATGCCCATTAGGGTGACTCGTCGATTCGAGGTGTCTGGAAATAAATTGAGCTTTGTCAATAGGGCGCCGCTGCGGATCTGGGGGGATCCACCCCATGGAATAGTAACTTAGAGGAGGGACAACACAGCGGTGAGGTCTAGGAGCTTCTTCGTCACTCTCTAGGCAGGTGGGGATCACCGCCTTGGCAGAGTAAGAACGGGTCGGATCGCCAACAAAGGTATCGGTTGACATATTGCCAATAAAGAGGAGGTCGTGGTTGCCGGTGGTCGAATACCAAGGAACCCTTGAGTCGAGTCCTTCCGAGAAAAAGGGGTCGTTGGGATCATTATTTTCTCCGGGAATAGGGTCGTCATCGTCACCGCTATCCGGGTTAACCCACCCCCCGTCGATGGTTTGCATAAACCAGTCCAGTTCGTTGGCTTGTCGATTGTCGATGAGGTCTCCCGTTAGAGCGGCAAAATCAAAGGGTCTGAAGGCAGAGA
This sequence comes from uncultured bacterium, assembly GCA_964013555.1. Classification (GTDB taxonomy): domain Bacteria; phylum Myxococcota; class XYA12-FULL-58-9; order XYA12-FULL-58-9; family JABJBS01; genus CAXGXL01. Next base: position 9,086 of record CAXGXL010000038.1, on the reverse strand, counting down.
ATCGATTAAGGGTTTGAATCATTGCGTGCAGAACCTGAGGGGTAAAGGACTCGTTTCGGCGGTAAATGGTGCCTGAGAAGCTGGCAAGTGAGAATGCTCGCGATGGGCTTTCTTCGTCGACAATGTGAATATCACTTAGGTGAACTAGGTAGCTCAGTGATGAGGCCTCATGGGAAATGGGAGCAGAAGGAATATTTAAGTCGTTGCGCAGCAGGTGCAATTCCCCAGGACCTCCTTTGGTCAGGCCGAAGAGTAGTCGGTCATCGTTGGATTGCCAGGTTGGAGGGAGACGCCCCTCTATGGTTTGGAGGGCAGTTGTCAGGGGCATATCAAAGGGATCTGGGCTCGGGGAAGATGGCGCTGGGTCTGGTTGTGAGGGGCTACAATTTTCGGAGGGGGCTGCGACTGGCGTGGTGCAAAGTTGGGCGGGAGGCGCCGAAATGAACCTAGAAGGGGAAGGACTCTCTTCTGGGAGGGGCTCGTCAAAATAACAGGAGAAAAAGCCAAAAGCGGAAACCTGTAGAGCAATAATGAACTTCAAAGTATACATGGGTGGTGTACCTGGCTAGTGTTGCGTCGCTGAGCTAGCATAGAGGAGCGGGGCGGGCTAGCGCTCTAGGAACCAAATATCCAAAAAGACCCGCAGCCGTGCCAACCATTCTCTAAGTCGGATTTTGAGGCCGTTGACTCCCTTTACGGGGGCAGCGTTATAGCCTTGCACAAGAGCTCCGAAATGGTCACCTAAGAAAGCCGCTCGAGGGGTATGAAATCCTTGGCTAACCACAATAAAATCAGAGAGCCCAAAATGGTCGATGGCTCGTAAAATGGATTCCATGGTTCGATTTCCCTCGGTATCTAGAACAAGAGAGTCCTCGGGGATGCCTCTTTGAACGAGGGCATTTCGCATAGCGGTGGGTTCGTTGTAGTGGCGGGTGGCAGAGCCGCTGAGAAGTAAGCGTTTAACTTTATTGCTCTTGTATAGGTCGGCTGCGGCATCCATTCTTGTTTCGAAAAAGGAGTTGGGGCGACCGGCTTTGGTTGTTGGAGGACAGCCGAGGACAAGCCCTACATCTGTGGGAACAATCCTATCAAGCTCGCTGGTCGTGCGGGATGAGGTTTCGAAAAGAATAAGTAGATTTGCGGCGACTATGGCGCCCGAGGGAATTCCAATCAAGGTTCCCAAAATGATGCGAGCGCGGCTTCTGTTCGATAATTGCATTTATGGATGCTCCTAGTGGTTTTGATGCAGCAACGAAGGCAGTCCTGGGCGGCTTTGTTAATGCTTAAGTCTGTTGGGAGTTTTTTGGTCATTGTAGCGATAGGGTCAGTAGCTGGTAGACGATGGTTAACTTTCTATAAGAAATTAAAAGTACAATAGAACAAAAAAAATGCATGTAGTTCTATCAGCCCACTTTGGCGCACACTAAAGAAATAATAAAGCCTTGTAATTGTAGCCTCTTGTACGGGCGCTGACCGCCTTTGTGGAAAATCACTTATCTCGTTTTGCTTTGGGAATGGTATTTTATGACAATTGGATGCACAGGTGTTTAATCGTTTAGTCTTATCCAAAGAGTTATACCATGAGCTCCACGCATTCGACGATACGCAAGACGGTCACGTACCTATTTGTCGGCTTTATTGTCCTCGCGCTAAGTACAGTTACTACCACTGCCTATGCCGTAAAGTATGGAGGTGCCAGTGCTGCAACCCCTCGCGGTGAGTGCCCTCGGGATGGTGGAGCCGGACATTCAATAGATAAGCACAGCATTCAATTTGTTCAACCATCAGCTGAGACCATGAATTTGATAAAGCAACTTCAGCAAAGCATAGACAAGGCATGGGTAAAAGGATTGCGGTTTGCAACTCCAACGCCAGACGGTGCTAGGGACGCCGACTTAACTAAGATGTTGGGAGCCGCAAAAGTAACGATTGGGTCTGCGGTGTACTATTTTGCAACGATATCCGGAGACGATTGGAGCGCTGGTAATCCGAGGCTCGCGGAGCGACACAAACTCATGAGTGCGATAACAACAAAAACTGGAAAACTTGCAGCAAACAATAAAGTTACTTTTGTTTACTCGCCGAGAACTGTTCGGGCAGACGTATTTTTTCGAAACAAACATTTACTCTTAAAAGATAGCGGCCTAAGTGCAACGTTCAGACCAACCATTGCAGCTACTGTCCATAATAGAACCGCCAAATGCGCGGCTCGAAAGCTCTTTAGAGAGATTCTTAGGTTAGCTGCTACCAAAATAAAGAAAGCCTCAGATACACTGCAAATCGAAATGACTGAAATGGCATGGTACGCCCCTGAACACCCCGGGCATGTGCACTATTCGGCATCCGTTCCAGTGGAGTCATGCGACGCATGTAAAATAATTTTGCCGCAACTTCTTTGTGATGCACCCTAATAAGAACTATCGGACGCACAAGCCGCCGCAATGAGCGCAATACTAGCTTTTAGCTTTGAATACACTCACCGGCTTGCAAGGTGTATCCGGGTTCGCATGATTCACAAATATTGGTTTGATCTGCAGTACACGCGATTCCGGTGGCAGGGCTTCCGTTTGTGCAAGTGCATTCATTCAGAGCGCAGTTGTTGGCGGACTCCAGGTGATAGCCGATGGCACAGTCTTGGCATGAGTCTCCAGCATAGCCCGCTTCGCAGGCGCACGATTTTTCAAGGGTCGTAATGACTCCCGTTTGCTGAATGGGAGTGCATACCCCGTGGCCGCTGCACGGGGTGTTTTGAAGGCAAGGATCTTCGACACAGTGGTTCGTGTCATTGAGCACGACAAAGCTCTGTGTTGCCGTGCATTCGCAAGAAGTGGCGGGGTTGAAACCATCAGCGCATGCGCATAGAGCTTCATCGTTGGGTCCATGGTCACATGTGCCTCCATTGCAAGCATTGTCGGCGCATGGATTAGCAATGCAGTTGGCCGCATTAATCTTTGATTCCACGAACCCCGTGTCGCACTGGTCGCACTGGTCACCTGTGTGGCCAGCGTTGCAAGTGCATTCATAGGGCGAGTCGAGTGATACGATACTGCATGTTCCTGCATCGGAGCAGTACCACGATGGGCATAAAGCACATTCGCCTTCAAAGAGGGCATAATCAGCGGCACATGTTTCACAGTTGGTGCCAGCGTAACCCGATGCGCATTCACAGACCGCTTCTCCCGTAGAGTTATTGCAGGTGCCGTTGTTGCCGCAGTCCATTGCGCACGAGAGGACACAGGAGCCGTCGGTGTCTAGAATGTAATTGGGTGCACATTCGCTGCAAGTCGTTCCACCGTAACCTTGAGCGCACTCGCAACTAGCTTGCTCTTCGCTGGCGACACAAGTTCCATTTTCGCCACAATTGAGGGCTAAACAAGGATCCGCAGGAACATCGCGACAAACTTTTCTGTAACGAATGCAAAAATCTCCGTCACTGAACTCTTCGCAGACAAAGCCTTCTCCGCACGTACCGCCGTTGGCACAACTACGAGTGGTGCCGTCGTCGCCTGTCTCCCGGATAAAGTCGACTCGCGTTTCGGGGGCACCACAGAATTGGTCGGCCGGGCAGGTGTATTCTTCAGACCCGTCGGCACTTTCACAAAAAGACACACATACCGAGGCGATATGGCCGCAAGAGGCTCCCTGGGTCCAGTTGATGCAGGTGGTTCCTCGTATGGAACAATCCGCAGAGTTCGAGCAAGCATAGGGCTGATTCGCGTTATCAGTTAGGCGGTAGCCCCACGAGAGGTTGGTGCACTCTACCTTGGCAGTAACGTTCGGTTGCTCCGAGTATCCTTCACAGTATTGGCTCTTGCCCAATTGGTTACAGAACTGGCCGTCGGTGAGTCCTCCGCCCAATTGAAGGCTGGCTTCGGAGAAGGAGGTAACCGGCGACACTTGTTGTCCGCAACGACCGCTGGCTCTCGCGCAGACATTCTTGGATTGATTGCTCTGCCGAATAAGCTGGCAGGTATATTTTTGTTCGGCGTCACAAATGGTAGCATCTGCACTGCAATCCAGCGGTTGTCCATTGTCCCCGGTTTGGTATTCAAGGCCGTCGGTATAGCCGCTCTGATCTGCTAAACACCATTGGTCCTCGGGACACCCGGCCTCCGTGCCTTTTTTATCAACATTGGCTCCAGAGCAGGTTCTTTTGCATTCGTGTCCCATCCCAATTCCGTTGGGAACGCACTCGGCATTGACCCCGGTACAAGAACCTTCCGAAGCAAGTGAGCCAGGCAAGCAGGTGCCGTCTATTCCGGATACTCCCCAGCAGATAGCATCTGAACTCCAAACGACGTTGGCTGAATCGCAGTAGTTTCCTTGTTCACAAAGCGTTGTGTCTTCAGCGCAGTCTTGAAGGCATAGGCGCAGGGTTCCTTGGAGCATTGCTGTGCAGGTGTATCCCTCTTGGCAAACGAGATTCGAGCCATTGCACTCCTCCCGAGGTCCTACCTCTTCAGATACGATGGGCTCAATTGGAGTACAGTTGCTGGTGTTGACTTCGCAAGTTTTCTTGCTTGAATTGTAGGTACACTGCAGCTGGCCGCCGTCATAGGTCGCTGAGTCGTATAAAACGCACCTATATTCTGGGTTGTTAGCGAGTTCTCCGTAGCAATCCATTGGGCACGTGGTTGATTCTTCTTTGTCACCGCAGGCAGAAACAAAGAGAAAAGCTAAGGCGGCAACAATACAAATAGAGTTCTTCACGACACCTCCCCATGGCAGAAGTTAAGAACCGTACGCTAATGGGGAACCGGTTAGAACTCAACCGTATTTGGAAGAATTCTCATATTTCGCCGATTTTATGCAACGGCTTGGATTCTAAAGCTCTAAATACACACAATTTCTTCGCATTGTAGACATGGAGACGACGGACTGGCATTAGTGCCTTTGTTAGTGGTTGCTTCACGGCTAGCTGGGAGTGGTGTATGGCGATGAAGATACTTATCGATTGGGACCTCTGCGAGTCTAATTTTGTTTGTAACGATGTCTGCCCTGATGTTTTTCGGGTCGATGAAGCAAAGGACGAGTTGGTTGTTGTTGAGGAATGTATTTCCGAAAGCATTCGTGAGGACATTGAAAAAGCTGCGTTGACCTGCCCTAAGGGAGCCATAGAACTTTGTGAGTAAAGTTTAGAGTGCAACTTGCTCGGTCGGCTGCTCAGAGAGCATCTTACACGGCGGTGAATACAACTGGCAGAGAGCTGAACCCTCGAATAAAGCAGGAGCTGTGTTTAAGCGGTTCTTTTCCTGGTTTTAGCTGCATATCCGGAATGCGTTTGAAGACTTCTTCGAACATGATTCTCAGTTCGAGTCGGGCAAGGGCGGCGCCCAAACAAAAATGTTGTCCGTAGCCAAAAGAAACCGAGGGGCGCTCGAAGCTTCGGTGGATATCGAATGTTTGGGGGTTTTCGAAAATTCTTGGGTCGCGATTGGCTGCCGGGTAGAGCATCAAAATCTGTTGACCTTCTTTCATATCTTTGCCGTGCCAGTGATAGTCCTGGGTAAGGGTGCGCGCCATTCTAACAAATGGAGAAGACCAACGGATGATTTCCTCGACGGCGTTGGGAATCGCTTCTGGATGGTCAATTAAATGTTGTCTCTGGTCAGGGTGGTTGATCAACTCTAGGAAACCACCGCTAATTGCGTTTCGAGTCGTTTCGCTACCACCCACCAATAGAAGGTTGTGCTCAAATAGCAGTTTTTCTTCGCCCAATTTTTCACCGTTCAATTCGGCATGGAGCCAGACGCTCAGAAGGTCGTTGCCGGGATTGGCTTTGCGTTCTTCCACTAATTGAAAATGGTATTGAGAGAAATTAGAGAAGGCTTCAACTACGGCGTCAGTGATATGGGCTGGCCCGCATCCTGCGTGTGTAAAGACATCGGTCCAACTTAGAATTTCATCGTGCATTTCACGGGGGTAACCGAGCATTTCGCCAATAAGCCGCATGGGCAATGGCTTCGCTAAATCTTGGACGATGTCGCATTCACCGGTGCTCTTGATGGCATCGATCAGCTCTATTACAATTTCTCGCGCGTGTTCCTCTAGCGCGTTGATTCGCCTCGGGGTAAAGCCCTTACTGACTAGTGCTCGTTGTTTCGTATGCTCTTTACCATCTAGGTTGATCATGGCTTCGTCGGGCCAATCTTCTTGGGAAACTCCTGGAACAACGCCATTGCCTGAGGAGAAAATGTCTGTATTACGAGAAGCAAAAACAACATCTTCGTACCGCGAGACGGCCCAAAGCTGGTTTGTTTCATCCCAGTAGAGAGGTTCCTCTTCTCGGAGGTACTCGTAGATGGGCTCTGGATCTAGAGTGTGGACATCTAGTGACAATAGGTCGAACGTTTTACTCGGCATGAATACCCCTCGGTCGAAAGAACACTGTATCTTAAGGGATAATACTCAAAAACGACCAGAATGAAACATGTTCTACCTAAAAAACGGTTGAAAGAACTTCTAAGCGTACGTTTGAATTGCAGCGATGGTAGCGACTGGGTAAATTCTTTTTTTCTGGAGAGGCTTACCAGCCCCACTTTAAGAGTTGAGTCAAGAGAATGTAGATAGAGTAGAGTATGAGGGCAATCGTTCCAAATGTGACTAGCATTTCCATGAAATTACCTGGGTGCGTTATCTTGCGGATTGCGTCGGAGTCCCAGTCTTCTCCTGCCAGAACACCTTCGTGCATAATTTGAGTCACGTCTTTTCGCACTTTACGTTTGTGGGAGATTATCGAGGCGGCCAAAAGAATCACGCCAACGACAATTGTCCAAAAGAAGAGTTGGTGGACATGGCGTCGGAGCTCTTCTCGCTGAGCGGTGAGGCTAGATTTTCGGGTTTCTAGAGTTGCCCGAAGAAGCGGGGCTCCTTCGGTTATGGGAAAAAGCCGAGACAAAATAAGGGGCATGAGCTCCTCACGCGCGCTGGGACTAATATTGAGGGCTTCTTTCCACTCATCAAAAGACGATATTTGCGTGAGTTCATCAACCAACGCCTCCATTGCTAATTGGTCGTTGTCGCTACTAATCCACGTGTGGAATGAAGTGACCGTACCAGAAGGAGCCATGAAGTTCTTGTATGCGTCAACTCGAAGCATACCCTCGAAGTCAGGTGGGAGCTTCAAAGAAAAGTCAATTCCCCTAGAGTTAGGAGTTTCCGAAGTGGTTAGAAGCAGACATGAACCCGCCCACACGTCGAGGTGAAACCGACCGCGAAATGGAAGGGACTCAACCTGTGCCGAGACGGAGGTACCTGGCTTTTTGCGCCAATGGCTTGCTCGCTTCAATAAGAGTTGGGAAGGCCGTGGTTTAATTCGAACCGTCTGCTTGTGGTTAGCAGTAGAGCCTACCATAAAGACTAAAGGTCTGGGAGTTACCATGGGGGTCCATTCCCAATGAGCAATTCCTTGGTCAGAAAGCGTTTGGTGGATTTTTAGTTGGGTGCTTTGAACCACTCCTGCACTGGGGCTGCCACGGTAGAGAAGCTGGGAAGCGATGGTGTTGCTTAAACCTGAAACCAAATGACCGCTAAGGGGATAGAGTTTAAGTTGATAGCCTTCTACTTCTCGAGGAGCTTGAGCATTATCGTCCTGGTAGAGGCGTGAGAGGGGCTGGAATTCGCTTAGGATAGGGCCGGGTTTATCTAAAGGGGTAAGTGGCAAGGCAAAATTGTCTGTGCCTTGCTCCGTTTCTACAGCTATTTCAAGAGTTAGGGGAGAATTGGGAGCAATCTCCTTGGGGATTTTAACTGCGAACTCAGCCCAATCAGGACCGTTAACTTCGACGCTTTGAAGCTCCTGGCCACTGCTTTTTAGGACCGCTTTGACAACAATACCTTTAATGGGCCGCTTGGTTTGCGCGTCGATCGCGCCAATTCGAAAGCTCGCTCGATGGCCAATCCAGACCTGGTCAGAACCGTAAACAAAAGAGGCAAAATTGAGGTCTATTGTGGATAGTTCGATGGAAGCAACCATACAGCCCAGGAGAATAAAGGCGATGATTTTAATCGTAAGCCAATACTTTTTGGAGTGGGGCTCTATGTCGTTATCTAGCGGGAGCTCTTCGTTGATCCCCATCGTGGAGTACCGCTTTCTGCATTTAGGGGGTTTTGTCTATCAAAAAGAACACGGTGCAGGGTTACCTATATCCGCTTTGAATCCTATTTTGACATACAAGTCAGCTGATTGGCAATGGATGCCGCAGTTCGCAGTTGGGAAGTTAGCGGAAAGCGGTTGGTCGGGGTTTGTGTCTGGACGGATATCCTCGGTTCCTTTGTAGAGGGTTCCGTTATCGAAATAAAAGAACTCTACAAAGTGCAGTACATTGCCAGCTTGAGTAGCTGGGGCACTGATTGAATCTCGCCAAGCGAAACCAATGCGGTGCAGTCTCATACAAGAGTTGATGTTAGAGTCCAAAGGCTTCGCCCAGGTGCAGTTAGCAGCGGCGCACTCTGATATTTCGGTGTACTCTGAACAAGACTCGGGAGGCGTGGTAATTTTGGTGCGAAAATTCGTCGACGACGCCATGAAGTTTGAGTCAAATGGTTCTTCTTGGAAATATTTTAGGATTTCATTGGTCAAGTTCCGAGCTCCTTCGAGCTCTCCCCCGACGCTCGTCCAGCCGCTCCAATTGAGGTCTTTCTCTAATTGTCTCGCCTCAAAAAAAGGAACGACGCTAAGGCCATGGTCGAAATTGCTTGGAACTGGGGCAAGCTGCGTCCTAAAAACCACCTCGCTTGGAGTTTCGTAGCCATGTCCTTGGCTACGGCCTACCAGGCTCTTGAGCCAGAGGTTGCTAAGCAGGTTGTCTACTTCATCTGGTGTGGCATTGGGGTTATCCTGATCTTTGGTGAACATATTGGTAGAGCCTGATTGCCCAGTTACTTTGACGCGGGCTTTTATGATGGTCTCGCTTTGATCTTTGTAGGGTTCAGTATGAATATCTTGGAGCTCATCGATTTTGATACACACGTGCCCAAGGGCTTGAGCTTCTCCCTGGGTAAGGCCCCCTGCATCACTTTCGGCTGTGCGTTTATAGGATGCGATGAGGGTGTAATGATGCTCGGTCCCTTCGGCCAAAGGGGAG
>CAXGXL010000037.1:0-14235 GCA_964013555.1 uncultured bacterium | reverse complement strand
GGAAGTTTGATATCGCAATAAGGTTATTAAATGACTGTCACAAGAGACTGGGGAAAGACGGAGAGAAAGTCTCCACCGTCGTGTGTTTGGGCAGTTTGGCTCTAGCGCGAATTCGGGTGGGAAATTTGGCGGGAGCACGAGTTGCCGCGGATGCGGCGTGGAAGAGAATGGAGGGGATCCCAACGTCTTTTGAGGTTTTATATGGGTATGTGGGGGTTGCGGAAACCTACCTTGAGCTATGGCTTCGAGCTGTGGTCTCGCGCGACAAGGATGCCCTCGATCTGGGGCGCAAAGTCAAGGGGGTTTGTGACTGTTTACGCCGTTACGCGACTCTTTTTCCCGTAGGTACGCCCCTTGTTTCATTGTACGAAGGGCGGATGTCCGTTTATGCCGGCGATTGGAGGCGGGGTAAGAAGAAACTTGAAAAAGGCCTAAAGCAATCGCAGGAATCCTCTCTCCCCTATTTTGAGGGACTTGCGTTATATGAACTCATGTTGTGTCCCGCCGTGTCAAAAAACGACACCCGAGAGTACTATAAGGCTGCTCGGGAGCTATTTTGGAAGGTGGGATCCCGGTATTATACAGACCAATTGGACAATTACCGAAAGGCTCTTTTAGAGTCGGCTTAAGAAGTCAGATAATCTACGTTTGTTGTACTTTACAATTGCCGCCCGCAAACCTGATAGCTAGATGGGACTGTACCCAGAGGTTATGACGAGGGTGTTGATTGGCTTATTGAACCCGCCGCAGTAGGAGGAGAATGGTCGGGAGCACCAAAAGACAAGCAACTAGGCAAGAGGAAATTCCTAGAACCATAACCAGCCCGAGGCTTTTCATTCCGCCGTAATCGGCAAGCATGAGTCCTGCGAAACCTACTATGGTAGTCGTGGAGGAGAGAAGGACAGCAGCCCCCGTTCCGCCAATTAAGTCAGAAAGTTGAGCAACCCCATTGGCGTGTGTACTCTGCCGGTAGCGGTGAACCATATGCACTCCCGCATCAATTCCTATTCCCAGAACCAGAGGTAGCACAACGATATTGGCTACATCGAATGGAATATTCCAAGAGGCCATAATTGCGAGCATCCACAACCATCCAATGCATGTGGGGAGTAGGGCCATGAAAGCATCGGAGATTTTTCTGAAGTCGTAGAGCAACAATAAGCAAATCAGGAAAATCGCTATGAGCGTAGCTCGCTTAAAGCCCGAGAGAATCATGGTGCTGTGAGCATGCAGGGTAATTGCAAAACCTGAAACTTCGGGGGCCAATTGTTCAATTTCCGACGAGAATTGGGATGCAAATTGTTTGTCCCAGATATCGCCCTTTGGATAGATATAGAGTGCGATTGCATCGTTATTTTGTGATACGAATCGTTGCTTCAATATTTCTGGTACATCAGAGGGTAGGTAAGTTCCCCTTTGTGCAATAGCGTGGGCACCGTTCCAGGCTTTTTGAATAATATTCTCTATAGCCTCAGATGCGACTTGAATGAGTGGACTTGCGGCTGCTTGCATTGTTTGCAATCTCGTTTGTAGTTTCAGCAAGCCTTGGATTGCTTTTTCGGCGGTTTCGGTCGGTTGTCCGGTCATCTCGAAGAGTTCTTTGATGCGGTTAACCTCTTTGGCTGTTTTCTCGGCCACGTTTGCTAATTGCTCTGGGGCGACGGGGGTCGCTGAGATTTTGCTGAAGTTGGGAGAGGTTGGAAATTCTTTGAAGAATTGCTTGATTTCGGTGGTCAGAGTGGCGTCGAGAGGGGGGAGCAAGTCTGTAGCTGTTTGGACAGAGGCGACACTTGGAAGTTCTCTGAGTTTTTGAGTCAGGTCGCGAGCTTCTTCTACGCTGCTGGCGGAAAGGTTGGCGAATGTAGGTCCCATGACCAGGTCATTTTCAAGCATCCGCAGCGCTTGGGAGCTTTCCGTATTTTGCGGTAGAAAATCAAAGTAGCGGTAGTTGAATTGAATTTGTGCTATGCTTATGGCGCCATAAATTGCAGCAAGGGAACTTGCTATTAAAACGAGTTTTGGGGCCTTTTTGATTACCGTTACCAGTTGGGGAACTTGAGGAAACCTGGGGTGAATTTTATCGCGTTTGCTTTCTAGTGGATAGATTAGGGCGGGTAGCATTGTAAAAGTGGCAGCAACCATGAACACAAGACCTGCTGCGGTGATAATTCCGAGTTCAGCGAAGGCTGTGAATTCCGTGGTGGTTATGGTTAGAAATGCGAGAATTGTTGTAATGGCGCCCGTGAGGACTCCGGGGCCCGCATTGGCGAGGCTTCGCCGAATAGATTCGGCGACGGAGTGCTTGTTGTGACGAGCTTCATTGAATCGGGCTAAGAGATGAACGGGGAAATCAATTCCGAGGCCAAGTAGAACTGAAATGAAACTGGATGTAATTAGGTTCAATTGGCCGAAGAACACGCGGACAAACGCCAAACTTGAGATAATTCCTACAACCAAGGGGATCCCAGCAAATAGGGAATGTCTGAGAGAACGAAAGGCCAACAAAAAGAGAATGAAGATTCCTGTACCCGTTGCCAGAGATGATTTCGAGAGGCCCGATTTGATGATTTCGAGCTCATCCACAGCCAGGGTGGGGAGGCCGGTCAATTGGACCTTGATGCCGGATTTCTCTGTGCTCGATCTTAGGACATCGTTACGAATGGAACGTAACTTTTCGATGATGGGCTTTTGTTGGTGGACTTCGTCACCGGCAAAATCAGGAAAAATGCTCACGAGAAGATAGTCGTTATCTTGACCAGCGATATACCCTGCGGAGTCAACCATATCGACCTGCATGGTTTGCATATTCATGTGTTTCCAAGGGTTTTCACCTGCCAAATAGGAGTCCATAGTTCGTGCCAAGGCGTCTACACTGGTCAGTATTTGCTCTACATCAGTTGGGGATATCATTGGACCGAAGCCCATCAGCATTCGCATTTGCAGGGCAGATGCTAAGTTGGAGATGCGTTCTTGCAGTGCCCCTGCGTAGGAGGGGAGGCCCCCTTCTATAAAGGTCGCTAGATCAACATTACTTGGAGCCAGTGCTCGAATTTCCCGAGCGGTTGTTGGTGATTGTAGCAAGAGTACTTCGGCGACGTGTTCTGGGCCTAGGCGAGACACTACCTTGTCTTGAAATTCAGGTTCTCGAGACAGGGCAGTGGCAAGGCGGTCGACCATTTGACGCCGTTGGTATTTGTCCCCACCGCTGACTACGAAGAACACCGGGGAGGTTGGATCGCCGAATCGATTGAGGAATTCGTGTAGCCGTTTTTGGTAGGGATTGTCTTTCGCCACAAGTCCCTGGCGTGAAGTGCTCACCTGGAGACCTGGCAATAGCGCAAAACTAACCGCCAAGACGACAAGAGTGCTTAGCAGAATTTTCTTGGGGTGGTTGGTGGCAAGATGGCTTACCCGGTGAAACCACTGTTCTCGTGCATTTTGCTGCATTTGATCGATATCCTACCTCGATTCAACGGAGCTTCCAATATGGGCAGTTAGTGTGAAGGTCAACGGTTGGATGTTGGTTTGATGGATGGAATTCGCTGGGCGATAACCCGCATTACGTTGAGCCAGCGCAGGAGCTTCGTGGTGATAAACGGCTTTCCTGAGTTGAGGAGGGCAACGGAGATATCTCGTTCGGGGTCAGCGTAAGTAAGGCAATTTGTAAAACCGAGGTGTCCGAAGGCACGCCGCGTTTTGAATCCGTAGAAACTAGCGTAGTCACCACCCAGCATGAACCCCATGCCGTAGCGAACGGGAAGCAAGAGTGTTGAGTCCATCTCCATATAACTTTGTTCCGCAATTGCGCGCTGAATCGTTCTGGGCTGAAAAATTCTATTGCCATTTAACGTTCCTTGTCGCAATAGCAATTCGAAAAATAGTGTTGTTTCTCGGGGAGTTGAGATGACGTTGCCCGATGGAATTATCCCGGTGAGAAAACGAGGGTCGTTGGACAATGCCACTGCTTTTCGGATGTCCATTCCGAGTGATTTCTCTAACAACCAGGCATAGGGTAAGGCTGGCGGGGGCCCGGTATACGAATGTACTGCAACCTTGGGTACCTCACTTGCAGGTACACCGTAGTTAAACTGCCTAAGGCCTAATGGAGTGCAGATTTCGTCCTGCAAGAACTGCCTGGGGCTTTTTCCGGTGAGCTCTTCGATGATTTCGCCCAGCAAAAAGCCCCCGGATATTGCGTGATAGGCCAGATTTCTTCCGGGTCGGGAAACGGGTTTTGCCGCGCATATGCGCTGGAGAACCTCGGAACGGTCTGATAATACATCGAGCGGATTTGAATCGATTGCAATATTGGGAATACCCGCGCGGTGCGTAAGAATATGGCGAATCGTTATGTGGCGTTTTCCCGCTTTTGCGAAGTCTGGGATGTAGTCTGAGATTGCATCGTCAAGGTGGAGTTTTCCCCTCTCGTCAAGAAGATGAATCAACATTGCGGTGATGGCCTTCGAGGCAGAAAATAAGTTGTAGAGTGTGTCGGGAGTTGCCACCTCTTTTCCATCTTGTTGGCGATAGTCTTCGGGCCCGTTGCCGTGTGAATGGCCTATGGTGCGGTCCATGAGTATCTTGCCATGTCGTCGAATACACAAAGCAATGGAGGGATGAAGCCCTGTTTGGTAGAGGGAGATCACCGAGTTCCATATGGCTTTGAGATCTTTAGGTGAAATTCCTAAGGATACCGGATCAACTTCATCCGAGGCGATTGTGGTGACTTCGTGGGGGGTGTGGACTTTGACTAACTTTTGAAACATAAATTGGGTACTCTTATTTCTATTGGAGCCTCAAAAAATCTACTGGCGGCTCTTTTGCCCCGATTGCACCGGTTCCACTGCTTGCTTATAGGGCGGCTTCTTCATTTTTACTTTATATGCTCTCCGGTTGATTTAGAACACGTTTCGCCTGATTTTTTTCGGTTCATTCTCTAGGAAGAGCACAGCGGATGTCGGTCTTTTACCGCCTAGAGATGTATTTGCGTCTTTTGGAGCAGTCGAATTACACCGTTATCATTACGAAAAAAACTAAGAAGCCTTGCACGGTTGAGAGCTGGGAGTGAATTTTGTGGTATAATCCAGGGGGAATGTATTGACTTATGTAGGGGGTGTGGGTCAGGTTAGAGTCGTTAGAACGTGTTTCATTTGAAGGGTGAATTCACTTGAATGGGACGGTGGAGGGTATTCTATGGCAATCGTAAGTACGGCTGAAGATTTGAACGGACGAAGGAGACTTAGTCTCAAGAGCCCCACCAACTTGAAGCTAATTGGCGAAATCGAGGTGAATACGAAGCAAGATGTTCAAGATGCGTTGAAGCGTGCTCGGGTAGCTCAAAGAGCGTGGGGAAGGCTCACCGTTGAGCAACGAGTCCGTTATATGGAGAACGCCCTTTCTATTTTATTGGAGCGCCAAGACGAATTTGTACAGGTCATCATGGAGGAGTCGGGTAAAGCACAAACGGAAGCCCTGATGATCGAGATATTTGCCGCCTGTGATGCACTAAGGCACTTTTCGAAACGTGCTCCTAAGGTACTCAAGTCACAAAGAAGATCAATGCATGGCGTTTTGGCTTTAACCAAGAAATTGCGAGTAAATTATCGGCCTCTTGGGGTGGTTGGTGTGATCAGTCCCTGGAATGGACCGTTTATTTTGTCACTTAACCCCACCGTGCAGGCTTTATTGGCGGGAAATGCGGTATTGCTGAAGCCATCAGAAGTGACTCCGCGCTCCGGTGGTCTTGTCGGAGAACTCTTTGTTGCAGCAGGACTGCCCAAAGATCTGCTTATTGTTTTGCAGGGGGACGGTGAAACGGGTGCAGCCTTGGTTGAGGCGGGCGTAGACAAGATTACATTCACCGGTAGTGTTGGGACGGGTAAGAAGGTTGCGGTTGCATGTGCGGAGCAGTTAATCCCATGTACGTTAGAATTAGGTGGGAAAGATCCCATGCTTGTTTGTGAAGATGCAAACTTGGACCGCGCGGCTGCTGGGGCGGTTGCTGGGGCCATTTTCAACACTGGTCAATATTGCTGCGGTACGGAGCGCATCTACGTGGTGGACTCTGTGGCTGACGATTTTATCGAAAAGGTCGTTGCTAAAGTTGGGGAGCTACGTCAGGGAAGTGAAGGCGAGTTCGACGTTGGGGCCATGTTTTGGCAACAGCAACTTGAATTGGTTGAGTCGCACGTTGAAGACGCTATTAAAAAGGGTGCTAGAGTGCTTGTGGGGGGACGTCGAAATCCCGGGTTACAAGGATTGTATTTTGAGCCGACTGTATTAGTTGATGTAACCCACGATATGAAGATTATGAGCGAAGAGACCTTTGGTCCGGTTTTACCCATTATGAGGGTGCGGGATGAAGAAGAGGGCATTGAGCTGGCAAATGATACCTGTTTCGGTTTGAGCGCAAATGTTTGGAGTAAGGATACGGCGCGCGCTGAACGATTTGCGGAGCGAATCGATTCGGGAAGTGCTTGTGTCAATGATATGGCCATGGCTTATGGTGTGCTTGAGGCACCGTTTGGTGGGCGCAAGAATAGTGGGCTTGGGCAAGTTAACGGGGATGATGGCTTACGCTCTTATTGTTTCGCTCAGGCGGTTGTGACAGATCGGTTTGGGGGTAAAATGACTGCATCACACTACCCTTACTCCCTCGAGAAAGACGAAGGCATGAAGAAGTTTATGCGCTTTTTGTGGGGGAGCAAGTTGGGGCGATGGTTGAGCTAGAAGTTGGATCCCACGACGAGATTTGTTGCGAAAGTGAAACAAGTTTCACCTAGGCTTTACACATAAACTGAAACATGTTTCACTGTGCGGTGTTTGGGCGGTCCGGGGTTACGTAAATGAGGGCTGCCCAAGGCAAACAAGTGATTGTGGGGCGTGTCATGTCATTGACAGAGAAGAAAACACACACACCTAAGGTTGCAATGGTTACAGGTGGGAGTGGTTTTATTGGTTCTCATGTGGTTCGCATTTTACTCGAACAAGGTGTTCGGGTTAGGGCATTGGTACGACGAGGGGATCCCCTGCAAAATCTCTATGGGCTAGATGTCGAACAAGTCGAAGGTGACTTGCTTGAGAGGGAGAGCCTAGAGAAATGTGTTGAAGGCTGCGATACCATTTTTCACCTAGCAGCGGTATTTGCATATTGGCTCCCTGATCCAAGCGTGATGTACCGAGTTAACATCGATGGTACCGTTAACCTTTTGGAGGTGGCGCTAGAGGCGGGGGTGAAGAAAGTCGTTCACACTAGCTCTATAGCGGCTATTGGTGCGACCGAAGATCAAACCTCAGCTACGGAGGAGACATCTTTTAACGATTGGCTCCATGCGGACCACTACGTTTTAAGCAAATATATGGCTGAGCTCGAAGCCATGCGCTTTGTTAGTCGAGGCCTCAATTTATCCGTTGTTAACCCTACTTTTCCATTCGGGTCCAATGATATTGCTCCCACTCCAACGGGGTATTTGGTTCAGCGATACGTATCAGGCAAAAACCCGGTGTGGCTCCCTGGAGGGCTTAATGTGGGTTACGTTCGTGATATTGCATTGGGCCATATCTTGGCCGCTCAGCGAGGACGGGTGGGCGAACGCTATATTCTTGGAGGGCACAATCTGAGCTACAAAGATTTCGGAGTGCGAATTTGTGAGCTAGCGAAGGTGAAGTTACCAAAGTATGAATTAAATCCCAAATGGGTTAGTTGGGCGGGTCGCATCAACGAGTGGTTCGCAAATAACATAAGCCACCGTGAGCCACTTATCGTGAGTAAAGCGATAGAATATACTGGCGATAAATTTCTTTTTTTTGATTCCAGTAAAGCGATACGAGAATTAGGGTATGAAATTAGCCCGATGGAGAAAGCGTTAGGTGAATCGGTTGATTGGTTTCTTCGCGGCCGTGAAGAGCGGTTGGCGATGGAGACTTCGTCAGGCGGAGCCACCTCTTTAGGGCAAAAGCATTTAGTTTAGGAGGATATGTGATTTCCGAAAGTCGACAAACTGAGGCGTTAAGCGCACCCTATGTTTTAGAGTATGCGTATAAGCGATCTTTGGGGCCGGTTTTGAGTGAGTTTTTTACTGGGCTCAGAGAGGGGCGCATCGTGGGGATTCGGTCGATGGACGGTCGAGTATTGGTCCCCCCTCAAGAATACGACCCTTTGTCGGGTGAATCACTCCACGAAACGGTAATTGTTAAGGATACGGGAACCGTGACGTCATGGTCTTGGGTGGCCGAGCCAAGAGGCAAACATCCGCTGGATGAGCCTTTTGCTTGGGCATTGGTTCGTCTTGATGGTGCGGATACCTCAATGCTCCACGTTGTGGATGCCGGGGCGATTGACATGATGCAAACCGGGATGCGTGTGAAAGCAAAGTGGGCCCAAGACCGGGTTGGCTTTGTCTCAGATATCGTCTCATTTGTTCCGGTGGAGGATTAAAATGAACGACAAGCCAGTAACGGGGTTTAAAACACCGACACGTTTGGATTACACGATTCGAAGTGGTGAAGCTTCAGCGAGCTTTCTACGGCATATCAAAGAGGGGCGCCTTGTTGGTAGAAAGTGTGCGACCACAGGTAGGGTTTATGTGCCGCCGAGGGGACCAAGCCCAGTAACGGGATTGCCCATGGTGGAGGAAGTTGAATTAAACCACACTGGCACCGTAACGACGTTTTGTGTGGTGAACGTTCCTTTCGAGGGACAGACCATGAAAATTCCCTACGTTGGAGCTGCTATCTTGTTGGATGGTGCAGACATTGCGCTTTTCCACTTGGTTGGTGATTGCGAGATCAACGAAGTCCGTATGGGAATGCGAGTCAAAGCAATTTGGAAGCCGCGTGAAGAATGGGGCTTTACGACGGAGAATATTTTGTACTTTGCACCAACTGGCGAACCCGATGCTTCTTTTGAGTCTTATAGGGAGTACCTCTAATGAAGAAGATTGCGGTGATAGGTTTTTCCCAACTACCATCGGTCCGGTGTGAATCCAACAAGGTCGATGTTGAAATGGTTGGCCCAGTTCTTGTTGAGCTATTTGAACAAGTGGGAATCGAACGAAGTGAGGTAGGATTTACTGTTTCGGGAAGTACAGACTACTTGTCAGGCATTCCTTTTTCCTTTGCTCATGCCCTTGATGCTGCAGCTCCGTGGCCGCCCACACCAGAGTCTCATGTTGAGATGGATGGTGCTTGGGCTTTTTATGAGGCTTGGGTAAAGTTGCAGCTGGGTGAGACGGATATTGCTTTAATTTATAGTTTCGGAAAGTCTTCGACCCCAGATGATCTGGTCGATGTGCTAACTCACCAAATGGACCCGTATACTATCGCCCCCCTTGGAGTGGATTCCATAAGTTTAGCCGCACTGCAGGCTCAGGCATTATTGGACGAGGGGAACTATACGGAGCGGGATTTTGCTGAAGTTGCACTAAGAAACCGCAGACGTGCGAAAAGCAATCCCTATGCTCAGGTTAAGGGAGATTTTGATGTGAATGAGGCGTTGGAATCTCCTTATATTGCTTCACCTTTGCGCAAGCATGATTGCCCTCCTATTTCTGATGGTGCTGCGGCAATGCTGATCGCATCTGAAGATGTGGCAAAAAATGTTTGTGAGCGGCCCGCTTGGATTCAAGCTCTTGATCATCGAATTGATGTTCATCAACCCGGGTTTCGGAATTTGACGAAATCTCCCTCGGTAACAATGGCCACAGAAGTAACCGGGGTTCACCGAGACAAGATTGATGTTGCAGAACTTTACGCTCCTTTTAGCCACCAAGAATTGATTGTACGAGAGGCAATGGGGCTTGATGAAGATACCCTCGTGTGCCCCTCAGGAGGTGCTTTAGCTGCCCATCCTATTATGAGCGCAGGATTGATTCGCGTCGGTGAAGTTGCCAACCGAATTTGGAATGGCAGTGTCGATAGAGGTGTAGCGCATGCTACCAGTGGTTCTTGTTTGCAACAGAACTTGGTTACTGTTTTGGAGGGAACATAATGGCAACCTTGTGTGGAGTAGTTGGAATAGGTCAAACCAAGCATGATACAGCTCGGAAGGATGTATCTATTCCGGGGTTGGTTAGAGAGGCAGCACTTCGTGCTCTGCAAGACGCGGACATGACATTTCAGGATGTGGATGCGGTGGTATTGGGTAAAGCTCCTGATATGTTCGAAGGTGTAATGATGCCCGAGCTCTTTCTCGCCGACGCACTAGGAAGTGCGGGAAAACCGATTTTACGAGTGCATACAGCGGGGAGTGTGGGGGGCTCAACTGCCCTTGTGGCGGCAAGTTTGGTCCAGGCTGGTATTCACCAGAAGGTTTTGACCGTTGCATTTGAGAAGCAGAGCGAGAGCGAGGCCATGTGGGCTCTATCGCCGCGTATTCCATTCCAGCCACCGATGCTAGCTGGGGCTGGTGGATATTTCGCGCCCCTTATTCGAGCCTATATTGCTCGAACGGATGCACCCGATGAAGTAGGTATTCAGGTGGCGGTGAAAGACCGTAATAATGCCTTGAAAAACCCCTTTGCTCATTTGCAGGTGCCCATTCACTTTGATGCGGTGAAGGCGTCTCCAATGCTCTGGGATCCTGTTCGCTATTTGGAGACTTGTCCTTCTTCAGATGGTGCCTGTGCCATGGTTTTTGCCTCTGAGTCTGTTGCCGATAAAGTTAGCGATAATGTGGCTTGGGTTCATGCAGGACAGATGAGGAGCGAGCCAACTCTATTTGCGGGGCGAGACCAAGTGTTACCGCGGGCGGGTTCTGACTGTGCTCGAGCTCTTTATCAGGAGGCTGGCATTGAGAACCCGCGTAAAGAGATTGACGTGGCTGAGCTATACGTCCCTTTTAGTTGGTTTGAGCCTATGTGGCTTGAGAATCTGCATTTTGCGGAACCGGGCGGGGGGTGGAAGATGACCCAGGAAGGGGCGACTGCGTTGGATGGAGATATGCCGATTAACTGTTCGGGAGGAGTTCTGTCCACAAATCCCATCGGTGCTTCTGGAATGATTCGGTTTGCCGAAGCGGCAATGCAGGTTCGAGGTCAAGCTGGGGAACATCAAGTAGAAGGAGCTAGAAGAGCCATGGGACATGCCTACGGTGGAGGCTCCCAGTATTTTTCAATGTGGATAGTTGGTTCGGAAAAACCTTAAGAGTAAAAAAAAGACGAGGAAAAAATGGAATTTAATATTGCAACTCTTCTCGAATCTGTCTGTGACGGTGCGAGCGATAAAGAAGCCATCGTTTGTGGGGACAAACGACTCACTTATCAAGAACTTGACGAGCGCGCGAATCGATTTGCTCATATGTTAAAGGAACAGGGAATTGGCCCAGGTGATCACGTCGGGCTTTATCTCTACAATGGTACCGAATTTTTGGAGGCAATGTATGGAACCCTAAAGCTTCGAGCTGTTCCTATTAATATAAACTATAGGTACGTTGAGGATGAGCTGCTCTATCTCTTCAAAGATGCCGATTTGGTGAGTGTGGTTTTTAATCGTGAATATGCCCCTCGGGTTAAAGCAATCTGTGAAAAATGCCCCAAATTGAGACACTATGTTTACGTCGATGATGCTTCCGGCGAAGAATTGAGCGAGTTCTCAGGTGTTATCCCCAAGGAATACGAGGTCGCTATCGGAGAGTATCCCGCAATTCGTGACTTTGGAGAGCGTTCGGGGGAGGACATTTTTATCGTGTACACCGGCGGAACGACAGGAATGCCAAAAGGCGTCATGTGGCGACATGAGGACCTTTTCTTTGCTGGTCTCCAAGGCGGAAACCCGGGAGGCGATCCCATCGAGAGGGCCGAAGAACTTGGCGAAAATGTCGCGGCGGGAATGACAATGGGTTTAACGTTCTTACCTGTCGCGCCATTTATCCATGGAAATGCACAATGGTCAGCGCTCATTGGATGGTTTGGAGCGGGAAAAATTGTGGTGATTCCTGGCCCAAGTTTCGAGCCCGAGCTTGTTTGCCAAGCGATTAGTCAGGAGCAGGTTAATACCATTACTTTGGTGGGAGATGCGATGGCTCGTCCCCTCGCGGATCAAATACTAAAGGGGCAGACCGATATCTCGAGCGTTATGGTGGTTGCTTCCGCAGGTGCCATCTTATCCGACTCTGTCAAGGGTGCTCTGCAAGATGTGTTGCCAGATGCCATGATTCTGAACAACTTCGGAGCAACGGAGACGGGCCATCAAGGCACCTCTTTCTCGGATTCGGAGTCCGGCCGCCCCACATTTGTGATGGATGCGAGTAACTTAGTCGTCGATGAGGACCGCAAGCCCCTCGAGCCAGGCACTGGCGTTGTGGGCCTCTTGGCACGAAGGGGGCGTTTGCCTATCGGTTACTACAATGACCCCGAAAAGACAGCCCGAACCTTTGTTGAAATTGATGGTGAGCGTTGGGTGATTACCGGTGACATGGCAACACTTGAAGAGGATGGTCAAGTAACTGTCTTGGGACGTGGTGCTCTTTGTATTAATACCGGAGGGGAGAAGGTTTTTCCTGAGGAAGTGGAAGAAGCCTTAAAGGCCCATGCGGGCATTATGGATGCGCTTGTTGTTGGAATCCCAAACGATAAGTGGGGTCAGAGTGTAGTTGCATTGGTAGAGTCACGTAAAGGTGTTTCACTTTCGGATTTAGAGCTGGTCGAACACTGTAAGAGTAAGGTTGCAGGTTATAAAGTTCCTCGTCAGTATCACTATGTCGATGCGATAATGCGACAGCCTAGTGGCAAACCAGATTATAAGTGGGCGAAAAAGATTGCAGAAGGTCAAGCGCCTGTTGAATAGGGAGTCAGAGATGCGGCTGGAGAATCAAGTTGCTATTATAACCGGGGCTGCTTCCGGAATAGGCAAGGCCATGGCTGAAGCTTTCGGGATGGCGGGAGCTAAGCTGGTTTTGGCTGATATCAATGAAGGTGCTTTGAGCGACGTAGTATCTAATTTAGTTGAACGCGGAGTGGAAGGAATCGCCTACACAGGGAATTTGGCAGAACCTAAAATTGCAGATGAGCTGGTTGCCCGAGCAGTTCGGGAATTCGGCCGATTGAATATTCTCTGCAACAATGCCGGTGTATTGGATCGGCTCACACCAGTGGCCGATGTCTCCGATGAGCTGTGGGACCAGGTGATGGGAGTCAATGTCACGGCGCCGATGATGCTTTGCAGAAGAGCTATCCCTATAATGCTAGAAGAGGGTGGGGGCGTCATTTTGAACACGGCGAGTGTAGCGGCGTCGAGTCCAGGCTGTGGTGGGGCAGCTTACACGGCATCTAAGCATGCTGTGCTAGGTTTGACGAAATCGATTGCTTGGTTTTATGGCGATCGAGGCATTCGTTGCAACGCTATTTCTCCCGGTGCAATTATGACTCCTATGTCGGCGGCGATACCGCATTCTGGGGGGATGGAGAAGATGGCACCCTATCTTCCGATCATTGGCCGTTATGCGGATCCTAGCGAGGTGGCTGATGCTGCATTATTTCTGGTGTCTGACGAATCCAAATACATGAATGGTTCCAACTTGACGATAGATGGTGGTTGGACTCTTTTTTGATTGGAGGTCTGAGTTGGCTAGCGAAACTAAGGGACGGTGGGCGGTTATGGATACTCCGCCACCTCATCAAGAGAGTCGCCGCGAGTTGGCCGCTAGGACGCGGGAACTCGTTGAACAGTGCCTAATGACCGAAGTTCCACGAGACGTACTAGAGCAAGCAGCTCAGCGAGTAGCATCTATCGTTG
Organism: uncultured bacterium; assembly: GCA_964013555.1. GTDB lineage: Bacteria > Myxococcota > XYA12-FULL-58-9 > XYA12-FULL-58-9 > JABJBS01 > CAXGXL01. The sequence continues at coordinate 504 of CAXGXL010000037.1, read as the reverse complement.
AGGACTTAAAGCGTTCGCAGGGTGTACCGTTTTTTGAAGCAATTAAGAGCGGGCATTACCTTCAAAACAAGGTAGCCTATGCCGATCGAAACTTGGTCGTTGGTCACGCGAATCCCTTGGCACCGCCCATGTTACTTGATGTGGATGGCGATTGGACCGTGGGAACGGTAAACCTCGGACGTGTTTACGAGGGAGCACCGGGTTTTATTCATGGCGGGGTTGTTTCGCTCTTATTCGACCAGATTTTTGGTTCAATTATCGTTCGTCACGGTGTGCCAGGAGTCACGGGAGAACTTCAAATTCGCTACATCAAACCGACTCCAGTTTCTGTACCTCTAAAATTAATGGCCCGAATCGAAGAAGTGGATGGGCGTCACTATAAATGCGCAGGGAAGCTGCTTTGTGGCGAAGAGGTCTTGGTTCGTGGGAGTGCCGTGATGATTGCAGTGGAAAAGGAGCATTTGAGGGTTCTTTTTGAGACGACCCACAATCGAAGCGAAGATG
>CAXGXL010000036.1:0-14236 GCA_964013555.1 uncultured bacterium | reverse complement strand
CGGGGGCTGGATTTGAACCAACGACCTTCGGGTTATGAGCCCGACGAGCTACCAGGCTGCTCCACCCCGCAACAAGATGCGCCAAATTAAGGATAAAACTATATTTAGTCAACCCCAAAATACATTATTAGACCATAATTAAAGTCTCCGGTGATAAGGGCTCACCGGTATCACCCGGCAGCTTAGATTTCATTGAATTTCAGCCCGACTTGAGAGCTGGGTTTGGTAAATTGTTCGAGGGTTAACCGAGTTCTGGCTTAAGGGGGCCGGCGATGAATTCCAGGACCCTTTGCCGAAAATTCGCCGTCGGTGCTTTGTCCCTATAAGGTGCCTCCACACTCGCGAAGGTCATATTCTTGAGCTGACTTTCTTTGTATTCGGAGTTTGCATTGGACTGTTTGGTAGACAAAGCAAGAAGGCTTGCCGATGGAGAAAAGTTGTTCGAGGCACTTCGGAATAAACTCGAATCAGATGATTCCCTCGATACGGCAACACGACTTTCTCTCCAATCAGAAGCTGCTTGGGTTGCTCTCGAAAACGGAAACGACGCGGCCGCTTTGCCAATGTTTGAAGAGGTTATTACCGCAGGAAAAACGACACCTGATTTTCTCTTTGCGTCTTACCAATGCGCGAGAAGATTGAACGAGCGAGAATCCCTTCGTGATATAATCCTATTATCATGTGCAGATATCGATATCCTGGATTTGTGGGCATCCAATGTTATCCGGGAAGAAAGGAACTCTGTTTCGGAATTTGTAGCAGCGATTTGGATGGAATTAGGAGATAAAGCAGCTGCTATTCATACGCGCTTAAAGTTTATTGATGATTTAGATATAGGCACTCAAAAGCAAATCCTTCTCGCTAGTATAGCTGATTTGGACGAAACCCCTTTAACGACGCATTTAGAGTTGAAGCATTCTATTTATGGAGAATTGATTCGAGTATCTAAGCTGCGTGGAGAAGCCGATGAGGTTTCCTATTTCGAGTTAAAAAAAAGAGTGCATGGCTCCGGGGAGCTTGAGTCGCTTTTTAATACCTATTGCTTAAGTGGACGTGTAGGGCAACTAGAGATTCAAAGGGAGCTTGTCCAACGGGCTAGCGAGCGGGTATCCGAATTGGCTTCTTGGGTGGCTGTAAGTGCAGAGAAAAGCAGTATCGAAACCCTCGAGTTTGCCCAGCAAGTTTACGAATACTGTGGGGACGTAGAATCGGCCGTTAAGGTGCGAATGAGAAGCTGGAAACTTCAGACTCCTGCCTGCATTCAAGAGGAAGCCGAAAATTGCATACAAGAGCTGTCCAATAAGGGAATATCACAATCTTCATCAATTCTAATTGAATTGCGAAAGATACTTATTGCGGAAGCTCAAGAGCTGAATGATGACCCACTTGAGTTGAAGCACGCATTGAGATTGCTTGAGGAAGTTCAAGACGATCCTAAAGATGTATTGAGAGTCTATTTCTTGGCCGCCAAACTTAGAGATCTTCAAGCGCAAGAGTGTATCGTTGCAAATTGTGCTATGTTCGTTGATACGTTTGCGAAATGGGTTAGAGGGATTGACTCTAAAGAAGAAACTCGGGATGCGATAGAGTTACTTTATCTGTTGTATTTGGAACATGAGATTCATGATAAACCTATCGAGACCGCGATTCTATTGGCTCAACGCCTGGAGGCATCTAAGGCAAGGATTGCTCTGGAGAGATGCTTCACGCTGATTGGGGAGATGCAGGAAATCGTTCCTGCCCATTTGCATGCGCGCCTTTTGTTTCAGGATGGGATCGTGGCTGCTGCACTAGGAGACCGCACTAGGACCGCTTCTTCTTGGCGAAGTGCCCATGAACTTGCGCCACAGGATTTGCCCATCGCGTCTTCGCTTCGGACATTTTGTGAAGAGGAGCAATTGTGGGAGGAGGTTGAAATCCTAAGGTTGCATGAATTGTCTTTGGAAATGAAACCAGAAAAAAAGCATGTTCACTTTAAGGCACTGGCTCTTTTGTACAAAAGCAAATTGAGTTCTCCTTCGAAGGTCATCGGTATGCTTGAAAAGGCAGTTTCATGTCGACATGATGATGTTGAGAGTTTGCACGCTTTGGTTGACTATTTTGAGGCGAATGGAAATTGGTCCTCTTTTATTGAGCGCTACGAGCAGCTACTACCATACATCGATAATGACCAAGAGGTGTGCCATGAGCGGCTCAAGAATCTTGCTCGGTGCTACGAGAACATCGTTAGAGATCTGGATAAAGCTACCGAGCATTATAAGAGACTATTAAAGGACTTTCCAGCCGATGAAGAGGTCCTTACTGCGCTTCGTCGGCTGAGTGAGCAAAGGGGTGATTATGAGCTTTATGTCGAGGTGGAAAGAGCAACGCTTGAATTTATAGAAGATTCAAAAGAGCAGATTCGAAAAACTTTTGAGTTAGAGCGTCTTCGCCAGGAAGAGCAGAACAAGGTTGGTGATGATTTTCGAGTGAGGGGTAAGAAGAAGGATTGGAGAGATTGTAATCTGGAGCTTCTTCGGGTTGTGGCGGATGAATGTGCCGCAGAGCATAAAGGCTATGCCGTGGCTCGAGACATGTACCGGGCCCTTCATGATTGCTATCCTTTTGACAGCGATATTCTAAGAATCCTCGCTCGTCTTTCGGGGCAATTAGGTGATGAGGATCGAGCCTACGGATTCTACGCGGGGTTGCTTGCACTCTTCCCGGCAGATGAAGAGGCAAGGCGGTATGTACAGGCGTGTCGTGCAATGCGTTCTAAATGGCCTCGTTGTTCAATTAAAGAGGAAGAGCGAACGTTCTTACGGCACGGGGATAGGATTGAAGCTATCGATGGTCTCTATGGACCATTGCGGCTGCAACTAGAGGCAAGCGAAAATTCTTCTTTGGAGCGTCGAGGTGTCTCTGAGAGAGACAGACTAGAACCAACGGGTAAAGAGGCCCAGTTGCTGGTACAGGTTCTAGAGCCATTGGGCGTTGAAAATGCTAGTTTGTTTCATTGGCGCGGTGGAGGTTTTGAATGTGATGTAGAGCTTGGTGGCGGTGCTAACTTTCTTGTTGGGTCCAATGTTTTGACAGGCGCTACTGAGCGGGAGCAAATGTTCCTGGTTGCTAGAACAGCCGAGCTTTATCAGGCAGGGCTTATGCTTTGCGTTCAAAAATCCCCGAATGAGGTGCAGGATATGTTGTCGGCATTGGCGTTGGTGGTTGAGCCGGGGCTTACGGTGTCTGGGAAGATGGACAATATTCGTAAGATTGCAACTCGCATTGATGGAGCATTTCGTGCCGAGATAAAAGAAAGCATGAGAGACAATGCCACTCGTTATGCGAGGGAGGTCGGGTATTCTGATGTGATCGCGTGGCGAGAAGGTTCTTTATCAACCGCGTGCCGAACGGCGCTTCTTTTAGCGTGTGATTTAACGGAGGCGGTAGAGACTCTTTTAAGACTGTATGACCGGGATACTGGAGAAAGCGCGGGGCGTCTCCGGGCTATTGGTGAGTTACCTGAGGTTTCCGATTTAATACGGTTTGGGACTTCTGAAACGTATTTTTCGTTACGGGAGCGCTTGGGATTGGTTCTTTCGCCCTAAGAGGGAGGAAGTCTAATGAAGGGTTTGACTATCATCTCGAGGTACGACGCGCAGTCCCCGGCGTCGCTTTCTGTATTTCCAGAGTTGGAAATGGGCCAAGAGTTTTCTAGGGCGCCAGTTTCCGGTGGTTAGAAAATAACCCATAAGCATTCCGCCTAATGTCACTCCCAAGGTGGCGGCGCCGCTCAAAATGCCGGCAATTATTTGAAACCCCAAAATAAAATAGACAATGGTTCGGGTTTTCATCGGGAGAAGAAAACCAAAGAGTATATTTGAATTGGGAGAAGTGACCGCTAAGGACACAATGAGCGCATCGAGTGCGGGGCTTGGACCTTCGGCGATTCCTAGGTCCTGAAATGGCATAATTGTGTTGAGGATAATACTCAGGGGGATGGCAAGAAGCCCGGCTCCAATCGAGCTGAGGACCATGAACTTGAAAAAGTCTCGGGAACCCCATTTGTCTTCAAAGAGCCTACCGAAAATCCAGAGCATTAGAATGGAGAGAATAAGGCCCAGTTCGGAGCGCTCGACAAATACGTAGGTTGCTAATCGCCATAGTTCACCGGAAAGCACATGTTCGACCGAGTAGATTAGATTCGTGGTGCCAAACCCGGCTTTGCGCTGGGAAATAGCTCCCGTAAGGGAGACCACGGCGGTGAGGATGCAAAGCCATTTGGTTACTGGCCTAAGCGCTGGGAGCTGTCCCAAGAAATTTGATTGACGTTGCATAGAGTATTCCTAAGCTAGGGGGATTTTGGCGCTTCGTCTTGGCCAAGGCTCGTGGTTTCTGCTGCTTTGGGTGGTCTTGGGGGGCCATCGGTTCCACACCAACAGCAGGTGAGTGACAAAAGCAGGATGCAAATCACGCTCCTCCAGGAAGAGGGCAGAGCGAATAAGAAACGTAGATTCATGATTTAGGGTCCTTATTGATCGCAATAGCTTTGAAATTGAAGCAATTCAAGTGGAGATCAAAAAGAGCTATGGGATGAAAGTCAAGCGTTGACATTTCAGAGATAAAGGTCCATTTAGGGCCTGCTTGTTCGAGGACCTCCTCCAGAATTTGGTTTCGGCTGAGAGTGGATGGTGGTCTTAACGTATTGCGAGTGTGGCGGAATTGGTAGACGCGCTGGATTTAGGTTCCAGTGGAGAAATCCGTGGGGGTTCGATTCCCTCCACTCGCACCACGAGTCTTTCTGGTGTTTATTCCTTCTGGTAAACTTCTTACAACGACGGCTTTTTGATGCACAGATGATTGGGAAAGCCGATAATTTCTTTTTACTCAATCAAGGGAACTAAGATGAGTCGTGAACAAAAAGTACATTTGGTGTCCCTTGGTTGTCCCAAGAATAGAGTCGATAGTGAGGTCATTTTGGGCCGGCTCGCTGGGGATGGGTATAAAGCGGTCGGTTCGGCTGAGGATGCAGACGTCATTGTTGTTAATACCTGTGGTTTTATCGATGCAGCTAAGGAGGAGTCAGTTGAAACCATTTTGGAAATGGCGGAGTTTAAGGAAAGGGGTCGCTGCTCTAAGTTGGTTGTTACTGGGTGCCTAAGCCAACGCTATGCCCCTGAATTATCGAAGGAAATTCCTGAGGTTGACCATTTTTTAGGGACCGGTAACTTTAATGAGATTGTAGAGGTTCTGCATTCTGGCCAGCCTACACCGCTCGCTCCGAGTCCCGCTTCTCGATTGAGCTTGCCAATTATTGCCGACCATCCTCGCCTCCAAGGCAAGAATAAGTTGGTTCCTTTCCGTCACGATGCTCAAACTGGTAAAGGCTCGATTTATATACCAGATCCTGATTTTCCCTTATCATCGGACTCTCCACGGGTTGCAACTCAAGCTATCCACAGCCAGTACCTTAAGGTTTCCGAAGGGTGCTCAAATACCTGTTCTTTCTGTATTATTCCTAAGTTACGAGGGCCCCAGCGCTCGCGGAGTATTGCTGATATTTTAGTAGAAGCTTCGCGACTATTGGAGCAGGGAACGGTCGAAATAAATCTAATTGCTCAAGATCTTTGCGCATTTGGAAAAGATCAAAATCCGAGGGAGAATTTAGCTCAGCTTTTAAGGGCCTTGGACAGGTTAGGAGCGGAGGTACCTCAAGACGTGTGGGTGCGTTGCCTTTATGCCTATCCGCGGGGGCTGACGCGAGAAGTAATGGAGGTTATCGCTGGGGCCAGCTCCATTGTGCCCTATTTGGATATGCCTCTACAGCATATCTCCGATTCGATGTTGCGGCGAATGAAGCGTGGACGAGGGGGGGAGTCGACAAAGAAACTCTTACGTAGGCTGCGCGCTGAGATTCCGGACCTCGTTTTGCGAACGACTTTTATTACAGGAATGCCTGGAGAGACTGAAGAGGATTTTCAGGAGCTTTGCGATTTGGTGGAAGAGATTCGTTTTGAGCACATGGGGGTTTTTGCGTACTCCCGCGAGGAAGGAACTCCTGCGGCGACAATGAAGGGGCAAATTGAGCGCGAGGTCGCTGAGGCTCGAGCCGCTGAGCTAATGAAAAGGCAGAAACGAATCTCTGCCGAGAAGCAAGACTCTTTGGTAGGCAAGCACGTTAAGGTCTTAGTTGATGGAGTCAGTGACGAAACCGACCTTTTGCTGCAGGGGCGACATTGTGGCCAAGCACCTGATATTGATGGGATCGTTTATATCAATGATGGCGAAGCGGCTGCAGGTGACGTTGTCGAAGTTAGGGTTGAGCAGGCACTAAACTACGACCTTGTAGGGGGCATTGTTAAAGATCCTATCTAAGGCGTGAGTTTTGCTTTCCACGCATGTGTCTTTTGATAATTTTATTTTCGTAAGCTGGCACTCTACCCAAGAGATTTGTATGGTTAGACGTGCAATTCAATAGTGGCCAGCGAGAGATTGTTATCAAGGTTGTTTATTACGGTCCCCCTTTGAGTGGCAAAACAACCAACTTGCAATCGATTCATGAACTTCTCGGGGCAACTACTTGCGGACGTCTTACTACTTTAGATACTGCAGATGATCGAACTCTCTTTTTTGATTTACTCCCCTTAATCGTTTCGTCAGGTTCTGGATACAAAATCAAAATCAAGCTCTTTACCGTTCCCGGGCAGGTTATTCATGCTGCGACTCGCAGATTAGTTCTTCAGGGGGTCGATGGTATTGTCTTTGTTGCTGATAGTCAGTTGAACCAGGCAAGAACAAACGACGAATTTTATAAGGGAATGAAAGCCCATATTAGGGATAATGGGATCGATCCATCGCGAGTGCCAACGGTGATTCAGTTTAACAAACGGGATTTACCCGATGTTCGCTCTGATACCGATTTAGATAAGATTGCACACAAGAGTATAGAGCCGGTGTTCAAGGCAACTGCAATCGATGGTGATGGGGTGCTTGAGACTCTCCATGGTTTGTTGGTGCTATTATTTAAAGATCTTCAAGAGAATTACGATTTTGAAAGTAAATTTAAGGTTTCCCTAAAGAACGTCTTGCGCTCCGTATTTGCCAATGCTGCCTCTAACCGAAAAGGAAATCTTTAGTGGATATCTCTGGGTTGCAAATGCCTAAGGGATTGGCGGAGATGGTTGACCGCTCAGCCTTCCATGAAGTGTGCCAGTGCTTTTGTGACCTGTACGGTGTTGGATTGCACATCATCGATATCAATGGGAATAACCTTACTGATATCCGTGCCAATACCGCGCAGTTCAATGAGTACCTGCTTTCCATTCATGATCTTAAAGTTCTCTTCACTAAGCTCATTGCTGAACTTAAGTCTCTCCCCTTAGGTGCCGCCGAGAATATTGTCGAACTCGAGAGCTTTAGCGGCCTTTGTTATTCGCTCAGTCCAATCTATCACGAGGGCAATGAGAGAGGACGAATTATTTTTGGGCCCTACCGAACCTCCGAGTCTAAGAGGCTCCCAAAAAAACTAGCTTCAATGCTCAAGCAACATGAGAGCAATGAATTAATTACCTTGCAGAGATTTATTCCCGTAATTTCCCCTGGGGTAGTAAACAAAATAGTTAAGAGTATTGGTAGTTTAGTCGATGCAGTGGTTCACAATAGCTATAAAGCCTACCTGACCAGTCAGATGCATTTAGCGACGATGAGTGCGGCTTTTGATGACCTAGAAACCAAGAATAAGGAACTCAGAGAAGTAAACGACAATTTGCGGGAGTTGGATACGCTAAAGTCCAACTTCATTTCTACTGTTTCTCATGAATTGCGAACTCCCTTAACAAGTATCATTGGTTATGCTGAAATGTTGTTGGAGGGTCTGGCGGGAGAATTATCACAAGCGCAAAACAATTATATTGGGACGATACTAGAGAAAGGCGAGAATCTTCTCGATTTAATCAGGCAGGTTTTGGATTTGTCTCGCATAGAATCTGGAACCCTGGTGTTGAATAAGTCGTTGCTCGATCTAGAGGATGCGATTGATAAATCGATCTCTGATGTTTTACCTCAAGCTCATAAACGAGAGCTCAAGATAGAAGTGAATCTCCAGCCAGAGATTCCGCCAATCTCTTTAGATGCGGATAAATTTAGGAGAGTTTTGGTCAATCTTTTGGGCAATGCTGTGAAGTTCTCGAACGAAGGTGGCGTCATTCGAATCAATGCTCTTGTTACCGAGCGTCTGCCCGTTGGCGAAAAGCAGTACAATGTGTTTGAGGTCGAAAGAAATAACTACCTGAGTATATCGGTTGTAGATGAAGGGATTGGTATTCCACGAGAACAGGTTGAACGTATTTTTGATACATTCTTTCAAGTTGACAATAGCTCTACTCGTGAATTTGGCGGTACCGGTTTAGGGCTTTCTATTGTGCGCAATTTTGTCAATGCTCATCATGGCGAGGTCGAGGTCGTTAGCGAGGTGAACAAAGGAACCACCTTTAGAGTCCACTATCCCTATGTTTCAGAGGCGAGTTGAGTGAAATTTCGTCACTATTGGATGTTGGCGCTGAGGCGTTTTGGGAAAACTATAAGTTGATAATTTGCTCACTGTCACCGAGATTGTTGGACGCATTGGGAACAATGATGGCTGCAATCAGGTAGACGATAATTGCTACACCGAGGCTTGCGATGGCTAGAGCAACTCCTAAAAGACGGATTAGGGTGGGATCCATATCCCATCGTCTCGCCAGTCCACCGCAGATGCCGAGGATTTTCCTATTGTAGTGGGTTCTTTCCAAGGGGGGCCGATAATTGCCGTCAGGGCCACTTCTCCAAATGGTCGGTTCGTAGTTTAGGTCGTCTTCAACCGGGAGAAGCCACCAGAGTAGCAAATACAGAGCGACTCCTGTTCCACCAATGAAGACGGCGGCGACCCAAATAAGGCGCACAATAATAGGTGAAATACCAAGCGACGTTCCGAGGCCCTCACAGACGCCACCGATTTGACCGACTGAGCTACGAGTGAGCCTGATAGAGTATCGTGAGACCATATTTTCCCTTTCTATTTATACTACGAGCGTGTACTATATGCCTCTGGGTGTGTATTCGTCAACACCAGTGTGTTTTGATGTGTCTTTAAGGCGGTTTTTGTGTCTTTTAGGTTCAGCTATGTGGAAGAGAATGATTCATGGAAAAACGATATAAGCGTGTAAATATAACTATTTTGGAGGCTCAGTACCGGATGCTGCTCGAAGAAGGCTTGAATGTGTCGGGATTGGTGCGCGATCTTTTGGGAGATCATCTTTCGAATAGTACGATTCAATTACAGGTTAGCGAAGAAACGCGAAACGTTTACGAGCATGTTATTGCAAATACGGGGGCTACCGATGCGGATTTGGAAATTCATTTTCGAGCTGCTTTAGGGACTCTCTTGGATACGCGAATCCATGAAATGAGTGTCCTAAGGCAGAAGCTATTGGAAGAAGTTAAAGAGGTTATTTAGAGTCCAAGGTCGACTGTTTTCCAGAACCAAAATCGTGCACTGAAAGATGGTTCACCGATATCTTGTGGAGTTCCGTCAATAAGGATTGTGTTAATAGAACCTACGGAGTTTTTTGAATTGCCCTGCATGGGTTGGACCAATAAGAGATCGCCGCGATAGCCAACTTCAATTTTTCCAATGGCATCCTGATACCCTATTAAGTGGGCGGCGCCCCAGCTGAGGCTCTCTAGATTGGCGTCCAATGTTATTTGATTTGACTCTCCCAGAGGTCTTTTTGCGCCTTCTTTGAGCGATTCTGTCATGTTTCCTATTTTGCGACTGCCATCAAATAAGCAATGTTCATAGGAGTTTTGTGCTTCTACGCAAGGGCGAACGGTTCGAATAGATGTGTTGCTGCAGTTAAAGATATCTCTTGAATGGATGACGAACGATAATTCGTGAAATGCCGCTTCTTTGGCTGCTTCGCAGATTTCGTCACTTGTCGTATTCGTTTGTGGTGAAAACCATACTAATTCTATTGGAAATTTGGATGCCGTCCGTATTGCGCTACTCACTTCTTTGGGATCCGTCAGCCTTATCTTGGTCCCAATGCTAATTCGTGGCGTTCGACGCTTAGCGTCAAGTGAATACTTTTGAATTGCCAAGCTACGTTGTGGTTTTGGATCAACGAGGACTAAAGTGGTTATACCACGCTTGAGAACGTTGTTGAGTTCCTTTTCAGAGAATGGTTTTTCTGGGGAGACCTCGGTGTTCATGAAAACACCAACCAAACCCGGTACTAGGACCATTTGAGGGGCTTGGACAAAGAGTACTTCCGGATTTTCTGACTCTGCATGAAAATGTTGATGTGCTAGACTATCTGGAGCAATTTGAGTGATTACTCCGTCGACGATTTTCACCCACGATGGGGTCTTTACACGGGAGACACTCCCGTCTATTAGTCCCCCAACTCTCAAGAGAGTTACACGTGGTGACTCCATCTTCGAGGAAGTGCAGCCCTTAGAGATTGTGAGTAGAAAAGTGCAAAGAAGCGCTGGAAACGCCACAAAGATAAAGCGATGCTTTGGTTTGAATGAGCTTGGCAAAACTCTGGCTCCTGACCGTCGACATTCTAATTTCAGTTTGGGATGGAATGTCCCAATCGAAAAGCTGTTTAACCTCTATCGCATGGGTGGGGTTGTCGTCCTTTCTACCCTCCCTAATGCGATGCGTCGTGCGAGAGAGATAAAACAGTTTAGACTTTTGACCAAAGTCTTTCAAACAACTTGCTGCGGTAAAAGGTGTTTAAGATGACCAGTATTTCACTAGTACGTGATGCCTCCAATACTGATGGACTGACCATGGAGGAACGTCTCCACACCTATAGAAATATGCTTCTTAGCCGACGCCTCGATGATATTGAAATTCAAATGAAGCGTCAAAACAAGGTGTTTTTTCAGATTTCAGGGGCGGGGCATGAGGCAACTCAAACTGCTGCAACCCGTCACCTTAAGCCCGGACACGATTGGTTTTTCACCTATTACAGAGATCGAGCTCTCTGTCTGGGGTTGGGGGTCACTCCCAAGGAAATGTTGCTCCAGGCGGTTGGCGCTGCGGAGGACCCGGCTTCGGGGGGCAGACAGATGCCGGCACATTGGGGCCACAAAGACTGGAATATTGTTTCTTCTTCGAGTCCAACGGGAACCCAATTTCTAAATGCCGTTGGATGTGCGGAAGGTTGTGTTTTGCTGCCGGAACTTGAGTTGGAAGCACCGCAGCATGAGCCGGAGGTGGTGTATGTTTCGTCTGGCGATGGAACTACAAGTGAAGGGGAGTTCTACGAAGCGCTAAATACAGCATGCAATGACAAGCTTCCGGTTCTCTTTCATATTCAGGATAACGGTTACGCAATTTCAGTTCCGGTTGAATTTCAAACGGCCGGTGGCTCTATCTCTAAACTCCTTACCGGCTATCCTAATTTGCTGATTCTCGAGTTTGACGGGTGTGATCCTGAGGAGAGCTCGAGAAATTGGAAAGAAGCCGTAGAGTATGCCCGTGCTCGCAAAGGTCCTGTCTTGCTGCATGCGCACGTTGTGCGTCCGTATTCGCACTCGATGAGCGACGATGAAAGAATGTATCGAACTGAGACGGAACTGAGTGAGCAAGCCGAAAACGATCCTGTATTTACCTATCGGCGGGCGCTTATCGATGAGCACGGTTTTGATGAGGCAGATATCGAAAAAATCGAAGATGAGGTTCGGGCGACTATTGTTGCTGCAAAAGAAGAGGCACTCGTGGCGGCGCCTCCGAGTGCCGATTCGTCTATGGAGTTTGTTTATTCGCCTGACGTCGATCCAACCTCCTCTGATTTCTCAACTGTGCCGGCTCAAAACGGTGCTCCAAAGACCATGGTTGATATGATCAACCTTTGTTTAAAAACGGAGATGCACCGCTCCAAGAATATTGTTGTGTTCGGCGAGGACGTGGCCGATGCCTCTCGTGAACAAAATTTAGAACACTGTAAAGGCAAGGGTGGTGTTTTTAAGGTTACGGCGGGCTTGCAGCGTGAATACGGTTCAAATCGAGTGTTCAATTCTCCCTTGGCGGAGGCAAATATCATCGGTCGAGCTGTTGGTATGGCGGTCCGTGGTGTGAAGCCGGTCGTTGAAATCCAGTTTTTTGATTATATATGGCCTGCAATGATGCAGATTCGAAGTGAATTGGCTTTGATGAGATGGCGCTCGAATAATAATTTTCAATGTCCGGTGGTGGTGCGGGTGACGTATGGTGGATATCTCAAAGGGGGTGCCATTTATCATTCGCAAACAGGAGAATCGATTTTTACGCATATACCTGGCTTACGGGTTGTTATGCCTAGTAATGCGCTCGATGCGAATGGATTACTCCGAACTGCTATTCGGTGCGATGATCCAGTGCTTTTCTTAGAGCACAAGCATTTGTATCGACAAACGTACAATCGAGCTCCCGATCCGGGACCGGACTTTATGATTCCTTTCGGTAAAGCCAACCGGATTCGCGAAGGCAATGATTTAACCCTTATTACGTATGGTGCATTGGTAAAGCGGTCCTTGGATGCAGCGAAAGAAGCCCAAAAGGAAGGGATAAGTGTCGAAGTCTTAGATTTGCGAACCATCAATCCCTACGATTGGGAAGCTATAGCGACGAGTGTTCAAAAAACAGGAAAGGCGGTTGTGGCCTATGAAGATAGCCTGAGTTGGGGCTCTGGCGCCGAAATAGCGGCACGAATTGCGGATGAGTTATTCGATTATCTGGACGGCCCGGTTCAGCGAATTGCCTCCTTGGACACTTTTGTAGGTTATCACCCAGCTCTTGAGGAGGCGATCCTGCCGCAAACCAATGATGTTCTAGCGGGCATCCGAAAACTCGCGGCATTTTAGTCATAGATTGGGTTTTATCTGCTTATCAGCTCTTACTAAGTTGTCGGATTTATTGTCAGATCATTGTTCCCTTCTTCAGGCAGTGCTAGGTTCTCTAAGGTGAGCTTCCTTTATTGTGAAGAAAGCCTCTGGTGATGTTACTGGGCGTAAGCGGCTGCGATGGGAAATTCTGAGTCAAATATACCGAGTAGCGGAGTTTTCGTACCGGGAAAACCGCCCGATAGTTTGGGGGTTCTTCGACTTTTTGCCGTCGCGTCGCGGGTTGTGTGCGCCAAGCCCGATAGTTTTGGTGAGGTTTCTCAACAATTGGGGGCGGTACTCTCTGATTTGGCTCCGCCTGAGTCGCTGGCGGTGGAGGACTGCGTTCATTTGTGGAAGGTTTTTAGCCGATTTGCTTCTCATCCCAAACCCATGCTTTTAATTGAGGCTAGTAAAGCTCTGTGCCGCGACTTAGATGCGATGGGGCAGCGTCTTCAGCTGCCACCACTTCCTGCGTGGGAGCGTCTCCCGGAGTACTTGGTGGAATCGACCAAACGGGATGAGCCCACTCATCCGAATGTCGGTAAGGGGGTCGATGAGGTTAAAAACGAGGCGCGTTCAATTTATGCGAAACTTGGCCCTGGCCAGAATTTACCGATCGACGATATTGTTCGGCTTTTGGGGGCCATGGAAATGGGGGAACGGGAATTGGTGTGTAGGAGTTTAGTGGGGAGCGGGCATTTGAGTCGGAGCGAGGTAGCTCTGCTGACGCGCTGGATTGCAGCGAACAAACCATTGGAATCAGACGATGAACTAATTGTAGAACTTCTCGAACGGGTTGGGGCCTGGTTGGTGAAGTGATAAACTGGGAAGAACTATGGTACTGAAGATCAAGCAAGACCACTCGCGGTTTCGGGAGATTGTTCGCGGGAAGATAAAAGAGAATCTTAAGAAATACATCACTCATGGGGAGATGATTGGTAAACAGGGGGGAGAAACGATTTCGATCCCACTTCCACGTATTGATCTTCCTCATTTCGTGTACGACCACCGTGACCGCGGAGGTACGGGGCAAGGCGAAGGTGAGGTGGGAGATGTTCTTCAACAAGGTAGTGTTGAGCCCGGTGAGGGGAATGAGGCTGGTGGCGAACCAGGGGAGCATTCTCTTGAGGTTGATATTTCTTTTGATGAGTTGGCACAGATGCTCGGAGAGGCGTTAGAGCTGCCGCGAATTGAGCCTAAAGGTTCGGAGCGAATTGTAACCGATAGCATTCGGTACACCGGTATCAATTCTCAGGGGCCAGAGTCACTTAGACATTTCAAGCGGACTTTTAAGCAAGCCTTAAAGCGGCAAATAGCTATGGGAGTTTATAATCCGGACAACCCG